>NZ_JBFTPF010000072.1:0-25566 GCF_056398345.1 Paenibacillus sp. 01T442 | reverse complement strand
TCGTAAAGCTAATGGCCATTCCTACACCCCGTATCCATTTCATGTAGCTGAGACATCATTCTACTATAAAAGGGCGCGTTAAGCGAGAAATACCCTATCATTTATTATTCTGTTCGTTATTTCCACCCTTTTGCAGTTATGCTTTGCTTTTTGCGATTAAAAAGCCTCTTGAACAAGCTTACTTGTTTTTTACGTCTGAGAGTGAGGCGAACACCTTCGATAAGCAGCAAAGACCTTAATGAATCGCGGCGATTAAGTGAGTGTAATCTTTTAATAAACTGCTCGTCCATGTCGATCATCCTCCCAAATGGTTACACAATAGTTAGAACCTCACTAACAAACCTAACTCTATTATAAATTCAATAGGCGAAAATATTTGTCAAACCGTAGATGAGAATAAGACTGCTTTTGTCGAATAAGCATGTTATTTTATGAAATTGGCTGATGTCTAGAATTTTTTAACAAATAGGTTTACATTCGCGACCATTCCGCATATAGTTAAAACACGGTGTTTCCCTTGGTAAACTTTTTGTTCCACTGGAAACTTTATTTTTACTCAAAATGTTTCCCTAGGTAAAAAAAATTGTAAACAAGCAATTTATAATAGGAGGTCATAGCGATGTTTCAGAAACAAGATAAAAAGCTATCGAGACGTAATCTTTTGAAGTTAGGAACGACAGGAGCGTTTGCTGTGATAGGGAGTGCCTTATTGAATCCGTCCTCGTTATTCGGTAGGCCACCGATCGCACAAGCGCAAGATAAACATGATATTCACCATGCGATGAAAGAACAATTACATGAAGGTATGAAGCATGGCTATGTGCCGAGCAGCGAAGTAACAGAAGGTTTCAAAGCTGCACAGCATGCGCTGACTGCTTTTGATTATGGGAAAGTAAGTAAACTTCCTGACGGTAGAACGCTTAGGGAATATGAGATCGCAGCCTATGAGGCTAATGTGGAGATTGCCAAAGGAATCAAGTTTCCTGGCTGGACGTTCAATGGGACGATACCAGGTCCAACAATCCGTTGTACAGAAGGCGATGTCCTTCGGGTGAAATTTACAAATGGAACACTTCATCCGCATTCCATTCATTTTCATGGCATGCACCCTACGAATATGGATGGACTTGAATCTGTGCTTTCCGGGGATTCGTTTACGTATGAATTTGAAGCCAAACCAGCTGGTATGCACGTTTATCACTGCCATGTGGCTCCCTTAGCCAGACATATCCATAAAGGCCTCTATGGCAATTTCATCATTGACCCGAAGAAGCCAAGAGCTGCTGCGAAGGAATTCAACATGCTGATGAATGGCTACGATCTGGATCTCGACGGGGAAAATGAAATTTACACAGTGAATGGTTACGCTTTTGCCTATCAGCAGGAACCGATTAAAGTGAAGGTAGGGGAGCTTGTACGTATTTACTTAAGCAATCTGACTGAATTTGATTTAATTAATTCCTTTCATCTGCATGCGAACTTTTTCAACTATTACGCAACGGGGGCAGATCCTGAGGCTCGGCCAGCATATACCGATACCATAATGCAATGCCAGGGTGAACGTGGGATTCTGGAAATTGTGTTTCCACTACCTGGGCGATACATGTTCCATGCGCATCAAAGCGAATTTGCTGAACTCGGTTGGATGGGATTCTTCATTGCTGAATAAGAAAGGAGGCGACGTACGATATGAGTATCAATAATCAAACCAGTAAGCCGACATCTCCCTCTAAAATAAAAGCTATTCTTTGGGGCCTTCTGCCMTTGATMTTGTTATTAGCCATTATTACAACGATTGCCAAAGTAGGTACCGGGATTGAGAACGAACCGGCTGCTCCGATCGAAGTCTTGAATGTCGAGAAAATCACACTAAATGATGACGGTATTCAAGTGAAAGTACTGAACTCAGGGCCAGAAGAAGTAACTATCGCTCAAGTCGTTGTTGATGGCGCATTTTGGAATGCTTCTTTCTCACCTAGTGATACGTTAAAAAGATTCGAACAAGGCATGATCCATATCMCATACCCGTGGGTACAAGGCGATCCTCATGAAGTGAAACTCATCACGTCGAATGGATTGATTTTCGTAGGTGAAGTGGCAGTGGCTGCTGCTACGCCTGAAGCGAATGGGAAGCTAATCTGGCAATACGCGTTAATTGGCTTCTATGTGGGGGTAATTCCCGTAGGGCTTGGCCTATTATGGTATCCATTTCTTCGTAGATTCTCGGTAAGAGGCATGCACGCGATTCTTGCACTGACCGTTGGTCTGTTGTTCTTCCTAGTCATTGATACCTTTGGCGAAGGCTTTGAGATGGCTGCTGAAGCGCCAGGCGTCTTCCAAGGCTCAGGGCTAGTGTGGTTCGGTGCGTTGCTGAGCTGTTTATTCCTGATCGCTGTCGACCAGTCGAATGAGCGTAAATTAAGCAGTGAAACATATGCTGGCAAACGTGTAGCGAACAAAATCGCAACAGGCATCGGGCTTCATAATTTTGGAGAAGGTCTTGCGATCGGATCTGCTTTTGCAGTAGGGGAGGCAGCTTTAGGGACTTTCCTCATCATTGGTTTCACCCTTCACAACATTACAGAGGGCGTAGGTATTGCAGCTCCACTGCTGAAAGATCGCCCAACGTGGAAGACATTTGTCAAATTAGCATTAATCGCCGGCGGACCTGCTATAATAGGTACATGGGCGGGTGGCTTCATATTTAACGATACATTAGCTGCACTCTTCTTCGGTATCGGTGCGGGTGCGATTCTGCAGGTCATTTACGTTATTTCGAAAATGATTCTGAGAGAATCTGAGAAAAAAGGTCTATCTCCGGTATCTTGGTTAAACTTCAGTGGACTTACAGCAGGGATATTAATCATGTATGTAACAGCGTTAATGGTGAAATTTTAAGGTTTCACAATGATGGGGAAAGGTGGTGACTCACATGCTATCAGGAATTGGCATACCAGGTCTTATTGTAATCGTAGGCGTTGCGTTACTTTTATTCGGTCCAACGAAGCTTCCGCAACTAGGTCGTGCTTTCGGAACGACCATCAAGGAGTTTCGACAAGGAACGAAAGGTTTGTTGGAAGAAGAAGAGACGAAAGATAAGCAGAAGGATACACATTAATTTTGATGAGATAATAAAAGGGCTGTCCAGTGGTAGCGTGAGCTGCATTACTGGGCGGCTTATTTTTATTCGTAACCAATTAGCTGTAAAAGGTACATCTAATTTCCTTCATTTGAGCAGGAATATGAAAATAAATGGAAATTATGTCGTTAATAATCCTTATAATTGTATTTTCGAGAAATTTCCTCGGAATTAGATGTAGGTTATCCAGTTATTCTTTCATAAGCACCGAAATGGTGAAATTTAACTGTAGATTTTCCAGTTAACAGGTAGAGTAGGTGGGGATAGGGGGCCATATTACAATTTATACCTTGGATTTTACTGCTGGTTGCCGTAGTATATATGGTTTAGAAAGAGAAACGACTAACGGATGGAGCAAAATAATGAAGTCACTAGAACACTATTGGAATAAATCATATCAAAGGCTAGGCCTCAAACCTACTTTCGATAATTGGTTGGACAAATACTGGCAAGAATACTTATCGACAACAAGCCGTGCAGATCTTATCGTTGATCTTGGTTGTGGTGTCGGTAATAACGCCAAGTACCTTGTAGAACATGGACTGTCGCCAATCGCTTGTGATATCTCCGAAGTGGCAATTCGTACATTGAAGTCATTCCTGCCAGATATTCAAACGCTTTGTTTGGATATGGCAGAGGGGCTTCCTTTTCCAAAAGATTCTGTACAAGTCCTAATTGCTGATCTCAGTATTCATTATTTTGATGAAGCGACTACCCATGAAGTCATCCGAGATCTCCATAACGTGCTCAAAACAGAGGGGATTTTACTTTGTAGGTTGAATTCAACCAATGAAATGAGTAATAAGGGAAATGTCATGCCAACGACAGATCGCTATTTAATGGAATCGGAAGGGATTTATCGAAGATTTTTTGATCGAGAAGAGATAGAGCGATTTTTTGATAAAGAAAAATGGACTTATCTGCATATGGAGGAATATGAAATGGATCGATATACCAATAAGAAGATACTGTGGGAAATTGCTTTACAACCACGCAGGTAAGTGAAAAGTCATGATAAAGCAATAAGTGGTCAATTTCCGCATGCAGAATCGTAAAGGATTTGGTGCTGGATGAGCGAACCTCTAATATATACATGTGTATCATCAAGTTGGACCATAATATCGAAGCAGAAAAGGGGATTCCAATGAAACAGATTGGCATTGCACTTATTGGTTGCGGAGCGATTTCCGGCTTACATTTGAAAGCTATTTCACAAATACCGACAGCGAAACTAGTGGCCGTAGTTGATACGAACGCCGAATTAGCAGCTCAAACTGCTGAAACGTATGACTGTGCGTATTACACCGATTATCTCGACATGTTGAAAAATCCTGATATTGACGTCGTTCACATATGTACGGCACATTACCAGCATGCGCCAATGGCGGTTGATGCACTACATGCGGGTAAGCATGTTCTTACTGAGAAGCCGATGGCTGAAACGAAAGAAGCGGCACTAACGATGTTACGTGCAGCAGAAGCGAATCCGCATGTACAGCTTGGTGTTATTTTCCAAAACCGATATAATCCGGCCTCCCAAATCATGAAGAAAACCGCCCAATCCGGTGAATTAGGGAAGTTGCTTTGTCTTAAAGGAATTGTCACTTGGTCCAGAGATGCGTCCTATTATCAAACAGAGTGGAAAGGGAAATGGGCCACAGAAGGCGGTGGCGTCCTAATTAACCAGTCTATTCATACGTTGGATTTACTGCAATGGATAGGCGGCGAAGTATCTAGTATTAAAGGAACCATGTCGACGGATTCCCTTGAGGGAATTATTGAAGTAGAAGATACCGTTCATGCACACCTCACGTATCGAAGTGGAGCAACGGCTATCTTCTATGCAACGAACGCGTATGGGGTAAATTCCCCTGTTGAGATTGAGCTTGTCTTTGAAAAAGGGAAACTCGTACTCACGGGTGATACGTTGTATCGGGTGATTGATGGTGTGCAAACGATGCTGACTTCACCAGAAACGACGAATCTAGGGGCCAAATCGTACTGGGGAATTAGTCATGGTACTCAAATTGCTGATTTCTATGACCATTTATTATCGGATCGCAGTTACGGTTTGAATGGACCCGAAGGCTTTAAGGCATTCAATCTCGTCATGGATGTGTATGAATCGGCTAGATCTGGGAAACGAATTAGTTATCTATAACAACCTGGTAGAACTGGTTCTAGGTTTCAGCTCGAAACTCTGTTCCATCGTCACGGAAATAAAAGGCAATCTCATCGGTGATCGTACTCATGCGAATGGATATTCTTGTGAACTCTTCAATGATTCCGCGATCGACTTCACAGAAAACACCATTCTCATCTGTTTGCCACACGGATACCGTTGTTTGAGATAGCGCTGCTGTGAATAGATCTCCATCGGATGTCAAGGTCATCATCATGAATATCGCCCTCCCCTTCGGTCGCCGCCTCAAGACGGTTGGATCGTCTGTACCATTGTTATTCGTTCAGTTATAACTTGAGTATATTCGCAGTTATGTACGACATGCGAATTTGGCGAGATATGTTCTTATTGTACTATGTAATTCTTGTCGTTACCCTTTGGTAACGGCTTTTTACTGTTCCAAGCAAGAATTGGCCAAAACATCTATCACGGTTTATCTACCAATTCAAATGGTCATAATGGGGAAGGGATGAGAATAAGGAGGGATTAACATCATGCCAGATGATGCAACGATTCCTATTGACCCGAATGTTGAAATAAACCTTGAACGAATCATGATGGATTTAGGCGGAAGCGACGATGTCGTCATTCGAGAGATACAGGATGATGGCACTTTGATCGTAGCAGCCGCAGTAGTATATATCGATGGACTTTCCGATACGTTGGCCATAAATACGTATATTTTCGATGTGTTAAAAATGATGGTAAGGAATGTCACACAGGACGCACATGGAGAAAGTCTGGATACAGAAACACTTGCCAAAGAACTGCTGACAGGATTAGGCTCCATTCAAACCGTAGCGGATATGGCAGCTCTGTATGAGAATTTACTTTCAGGCGAGGCTATTATTTTATTTAATCAGCAGCACTACGCCTATCGCGCAGACATTCGTAAATGGAAGGGACGTGATGTTACTGAATCCACCAACCAGACGTCCGTACGTGGTCCGAGGGAGAGTTTTACAGAAACACTTCGCACCAATACTGCGTTAATTAGACGTAAAATTAAAGACCACAGACTGTGGCTGGAGACGATATCCATTGGTCGGATGACGAAAACAGACGTAACGATTATGTACATTAACGGGATTGCTAAGCCTTCCGTAATCGAACTCGTTCGGTCAAGATTAAGAGCAATTGATATCGACAGCATTTTGGATAGCGGATATATCGAGGAATTGATTGATGATAATAAATTTTCACTCTTTCCAACTATTTATAATTCTGAGCTCCCGGACTCCACGGCATCCCAGTTATTAGAGGGAAAGGTGGCGATTCTCGTAGATGGTACACCTAATATCTTGCTGGTACCTACACAGCTCGTTACTTTTTTTCAATCAGCAGAGGACTATTATCAACGAGCCTATTATGCAACTCTGCTTCGGATACTTCGATTTAGCGCAGTGTTTATTTCCTTGCTATTGCCTTCCATTTATATCGCAATAACGACTTTTCATCGTGATATGCTGCCAGCTTCCCTGTTAATCGGACTGGCAGCGCAACGTGAAGGGGTGCCGTTGCCCGCATTTGTGGAGGCGTTAGTCATGGAGTTGACCTTCGAGATATTGCGAGAAGCGGGTCTTCGCATGCCAAGAGCAATTGGACAAGCCGTATCTGTCGTAGGCACACTTGTCATCGGACAAGCTGCAGTAGAAGCGGGAATTGTCTCGGCAGCCATGGTTATTGTCGTTTCAGTAACGGCCATTTCAACCTTTACGTTGCCAGCGTATAGCATGTCGATTCCAGTGCGTCTGCTTCGGTTTGTATTTATGGKGGCTGCGGCAAGTTTTGGGTTATTCGGGATTGCCATGGGGATGTTTGTGTTATTACTTCATTTGTGTGCTCTTCGTTCTTTCGGAGAGCCTTATATGTCTCCATTTTCACCATACCGCAAAGCAGATTTAGAGGATTCGCTGGTTCGTTTACCGAGATGGCTTGTGTTTAAGCGTCCTGAGACATCACTAGATGAAGGCAGCGAAAGAATACGAAAGCGTTAGTTGGGAGGCGCTTTAGGGTGAAATATAAATTAACTGTCTTGATTCTTTGCTTACTCATGCTAACTGGGTGTTGGAGCAGACGTGAATTAAATGAGCTGCTTATTGTACTTGGCGTCGGTGTGGATTGGAAGGATGGCGAGTATTTGGTGTCCTTTCAAGTTGTTAATCCAAGTGAAATATCTGCCCAACGAAGAGGTGGGGATCGTCCGCCTAGCACGCTCTATCAAGGTAGAGGGAAGACACTATTTGAGGCAGCGAGGTCGTTAACAGCGGAGGCACCAAGGAAAGTCTACATGGGACATTTGCAAATGTATATCATTGGTGAGGAATTAGCGAAGCGAGGGATTAAAGATTTCCTCGATAATTCAGTCCGTGATAATGAATTGCGGATGGATTTTAATATCGTTGTAGCAAGAGGAGATATGGCTGAGAATATTTTGAAACTATTTACACCCGTCGAGAAATTACCTAGTTATAGTATGCAGCAATCCTTACAAACTTCACAGAAGTCATGGGCACCGACTGTTGCTATGACCTTGGATGAAGCGTTGAATAAGTTGTCCAGCAAGGGTTTCGAACTCGCGTTAACTGGTATCAAATTAATTGGTGACACGGCCGTTGGTGACAGGAAAACAAACGTAGAATATTTTCAGCCGCCTAGCCGATTCCGCTACACGGGGATTGCAGTGTTTAAAGATGACAAATTAATTGGTTGGTTAAATGAGCAGGAAAGTAAAGGATATACAGACATTACAAACAAATTGGATAGCACATCTATTGAAATTCCTTGTGCTGAACAGAAATATACGGGAATTGAAATTACATCATCTGATTCTAAGTTAAAAGCAGGCGTACAGGACGGGAAACCTGTGATAGATGTGTCCATTCGTGCGGAAGCGAACATCGTGAGTAGACAATGCAGAGATATCGATTTGACGGATCCGCAAACGATCAAACGCCTAGAGCAAGAAACGAAACAAATCATACAGTCGAATGTGGAAGCGACCGTTGCTAGGGCAAAGAAGATGAAATCGGATATTATTGGTTTTKGTAGTCAGCTAGGAAAGGATCAGCCTGCGTATTGGAAAGAAGTTAAAGATACGTGGAATGATGAGATGTTCCCTCAAACAAATGTCAATTATAAGATCGGATTGTTTATTCGAAAGACGGGTACAATTGGGAATTCAACCATGAAATAGCTATGGAGAAAGGCTTGGTCTTGGATGGCGTCTGTACTCACCGTTCTTGCTTTAGCCGCGGGTACGTTCTKGCTAGATGCGCCTAAATTATTACGTCAAAATCATAAACGAGAATTAGTTATTTTCATCATATTCCTGCTAATAGCTAGCGTGTTGTATATATTACTCACATTAGAGATTGTGATACCAAACCCATTTAAAATAGTTGTTTGGATGTTCAGTTGGATCGGTTAATTAGGCTGGATGCAGGGACAAGGAGGTTCGAGTGAGAACATTTGACAATGCTACCATATCCGTACGCCAGTTTACGATTTTAATCATTCTTGGCGTAATCGGAGATTCGATTCTCATTCTGYCGACCATTCTCGCAGCTGCTTCCAAACAAGATGCATGGTTGTCTATGTTGTGTGCCATACTCCTTGGTTTCGTAGCAGCGGGTATTTTCGCGGGTATCGCTAACAAACTTCGGAGGCGGAGACTCTTTAATCTCCTAAGGTTAAATCTTGGGGTTTGGATTGGTAGTTTAATCATCGTACTATTTTTGTTCGAGTTCTATATGTGTTCGCTAACTTTGTTAAGTGAGATGAGTCAGTTTATGACAACGCAATTAATGCCAGAAACACCTATTAATGCGATCATCGCTGTATTCATTTTGGTCATTATTATCGCCTATAGGTATGGTGTTGAAGCGTTTGCACGAATGGGAGAGCTGCTATTTCCAGTATTTATGCTCTTCTTCCTAGTTCTCTTTGTTTTATTACTGCCGCAAGTGGAATTCTCAAACTTGAAACCTATTGCGGCAGAAGGAATGGGAGTAATTTTTCAGGGAGCAATCATGGCTTTTGTTACTGCTTTTTCAGAAATGATTGTACTACTTATGCTTGTATCCAATGTTGTAGGTTCTACATCACTAACTAAACCAATCTTAATCGGTTATGCAATTGGTGGTGCCATTTTATTTATCATTGTGATTTTGTGTGTACTTGTGTTAGGTCCAAATTTAATGGAATCGAAATATTATCCGACCTTCGTACTCGCACAGAAAATTACGATTGGTCATTTCTTGGAGCGGTTAGAGGCTGTTATGGCTTTTCTATGGTTCATATCGGTGTTTTATAAAACGCTACTCCTCTTTTTCTCATTAACCTCAGGCTTTGCTGAACTGTTTCAATTAAAGGAGAGTCATATGCTGACCATACCAATTGGCATGCTGCTACTCGTGKGAACAGTTGTGGGTACGCCTAATATTACGGAATATAATGCAATTCTTGAGTCCTACTATGTTTATTTCGACATTACTTTCTGTATCGTGATTCCCGTATTGATGCTCATTTTGTTTTATATCTTTGATCTCCGAGATAAACGTAAAAAGGGATCAAGGAACGACACTGAGTTGCTGACGGAATCGTGATGTTTCTATCATCTCTCAATTGGGCAAAGCATGATCCGCTTTCATACCATGCCTTTCAGGACAAGGAACATAAACTATCTAGTACTATTAATATCATTGATTGGGAAGCAACGATCAACAATGCGTTGAGAATAAAAAAAGATGCCTCACGAACCATATAGGCTGCGAGACATCTGTATTTATTAATAAGCTAAAGCGAATAATCCATGAATGTGTGAAAGATAACGAACGTTACTTGCTTCCTTCATAAGTGTAGCAGGTAAGCCCTTTAACTGTGTGTTCTTACCGCCGATTGTGCCAATGCCATCTTTACGACCAAGGCTACCTAGAGTTCCAGAGAACACAGGTACGAATTTATCCATGACGCCGCCTTTAAGTTGAACGGACAAATTGTAACCAACCGTCTCACCCATTTGCCATGCAAGTTGAGCAGTTGGAGGATATGGTCTTTCGCTTCCTTCAGGGAATACAACTGCGCAGTCACCAGCCAAGAAGATATCCTCGTGTGATGTGGATTGTAGTGTCGATGTCACCGTAGCCCGGCCGCGATCTTCTGCGATCCCACAGCTGCCGACAACTTGGTTGCCTTTGACGCCGCCAGTCCAAATAATCGTGCTCGCCTCGATCGTTTGCCCGCTTTTCAACGAAACCGAATTACTCGTAGCTTCAGTGATCGCAACACCCGTCAAGAAGGTAACGCCACGCTTCTCAAGACTTGTGACAGCACGCTCAATGAGTACTGTTGGGAACACAGGAAGAATGGCTGGGCCTGCTTCCACACAGTAGATGGAGATATCATTGAAATCAATGCCTTTAGCACGGCAAACTTCAGGAAGCTTATCTGCAAATTCACCGACAAGCTCAACTCCCGTTAAACCACCGCCACCGACCACAATCGTCGCATCCGCCTTATTCCCAGAAGCTTTATAAGCGTCCAAGCGAGCTTCAACATGAGCACGAATCCGGTTAGCATCAGAAGCTGATTTCAGAATTAAACTGTTCGCTTCCAATCCCGGAATGCCGAAGTAGTTCGTTTCACTACCAAGTGCTACAACTAGTGAATCGTATTTATGTACGGCACCGCTGCTTGTAAGGACTTGTTTCTCATTCGGTTTAATTTCTTGGATCGTGTCAACCACGATATTGACATTTTTGTCGCCTAGCAGTTTCTGAAGGGGAAGTGCAACGGCCTGTTCTTTAATTGTGCCGCCTGCTAATCGATGTAACTCGGTAATGATTTGGTGCGTTGAGAATTTATTAATGATCGTAATGTTAGCTTCTGAAGCAGATAAATGTTTACGTGCAGTTAACGCAGTCAAGAGACCACCGTACCCGCCGCCAAGAATTAATATTTGTTTAGCCATCGTTACCATCCCTTGTCCGGATTAATTTTTTCGTTCAGCGAGTACGTTCAAGAATGCTTGAGCAAATCGAAGTGTTTTCTGCACTTCAGGGTCTTTCAGCATTTTCAACATACCGAATAGACCGATGGTTGTACTAACATCAGCTTGCGACCGCTCACCAGCTTCAATAGCTGCCGATGCGATGTTTTTTGCTTTCTCTTGCACAGGTTTTACGAATTCCCCAATACCTTGGGCAAAATCATTTATAAGTACTTTGTCAGTCGCTACATTTTGTGCGAAATCGTAAGCTTTGGTAAGCATGTTAACCATTTCAGCTAGTTTAGGGAGATTATCTACCAGAAGTGTTAACGATTCTTGCACCTCGGGTTTCAGTAATTGGTCAAGTACGTCTAATGATTTGGGTTCAGCAACAATTGAAACGGGTACTTCTTGAATAGTTGATGTCTGAGACATATGACAAATCCTCCTTTGCGTAGAAAAAAACGTATTACATTATTCTACACCTTTTGACAATAAATTTATAAAGGCAGATATTTCAAATTGGTGAACAAATCCTATTTTTGTACACAAGTAGGACCGTTTGCACCTTGAATAAGGAAGGGATGCTATACACGTTGAGCGTAGGGCATCCGTTTCTGTTCATTACATGATTGAATTCTGATGTATCTTCACGGTTTGCCTACGAGAATTTAGTTAAAAGTTAGCTTGCACAGGATTTATCTCATTTGCATCGAATACAATAATTGTAAAATATGTTGTAAATGAGGAAGGGCGTACACGATGATATTTGGGATATTTATCTTAGTCGCAATAATAGGCATCATAGCTTCACTTGTAATACCAGGTTCAGGTTCAAGTGGTGGGAACCGCAGGTCTCAGTCGAATTTCAACAACCACACGACGACCATCAATCCCATGCTTATGGATAATCAAAGTCAGCATCAGCTGAATAACAATCAACCTGAACTTAATTATGATTCGAACGGTACATCAACAGACAATCGTGCAAATTGTGATAATAATAGCTCAGGAAGTACTGACAGCGGAAGTAGCTGGAGTTCAGACAGTGGCAGTAGTGGCGGATTCGATAGCGGTGGTGGTGGCAGCAGTGATAGTGGGACAAATAGCAGTGATTAGAGAATCCTTCGGGGTTCTTTTTTGTTATTGTGAAATTCGAGCCTTCGGCTGCAATAAAGCCCCAAAAGGGCCTTATTTCTCGCCAAGTTGCCCGATCACTCCAAGAATCGTAAGTAATCTTCGCTCTCACTGACTTCCGATAGCCGGAACGCAATTGGCGATAGTCCTACCATTTTATGAAATACCTTCCCGAAGTAGCTCAAGCTTGTATAACCGCATAAGGCTGCAATGTGTGTAATGGACAGTCCATGATCGCGTAGCAGCTCGGCGGCCTTCTCGATTCGTCGGTTACGGACATAATCCATAGGGGTTATGCGGAAGTAGTGGGGGAACATTTTGCATAAATAATATTTATCCAGCTGTGCGACTTCTGCTAACCGATCCAAGGAAAGGTCATCAGCAATATGGTCCTGGATGTAAGCGGCGACGCGCTTGTAGGCGGAGGGAATTTCTAAATTTGTTGGCGCGTTTCCATCCAATAAACAACGTTGCAGGGAAAGCATCCACTCATAAATGCGAAGCGAAAGATCAAATCGGTCTTTCAATTGGTTCTCCGCTGTATCTGAATACAGTCGCCATAGAAGCTGAATTGGAGCCGCATCAGGATGGATTTCAAAAACAGGCCCATACGTTTGAAGCAAATCTTGTCGCAACCAATCCTCTTTGAACCCCTCAAAACGAATCCACATAAACTCCCATTGATCGCACAACGAGGCATCGAATGCATATTCATGATCGCTAGGAATAGCTACCATAAATGCATGGCCTTTCGGGACGGTGTAATGCTTTTTCCCAATGCGAAGTTTACCTGCGCCTTTAATTGTCCATTGAAAAATGACCCCTTGCCCGCCACGCTTTAGTCCGTTCCATTGGTAGTTCTCGTCAGTCACAGAGCTGTGCCCGATCGAGTTGAGCTTAAATAGGTGGCGATTTGCATCTTCCGTGTATCGAAAGCCATAAGATTTATGCACAATATTTTACCACCAATCATCAAGATGTTACTATATTTTCTATCCTTACTAAGATATATAATGTCCGTATTGGTTAATATTTTACCACATTGGAGGCTACGGAAGATATGGTGGATATGGTGCTTAAGGAATGGTTGGATTGTTATGTTCGTGTTGAAGGGACTTATTTGCGGATTGGGAATGCCAAGATGGAAAGGAGTTTGTCGTTTGCCAGCGGCCGTCCAGTTAATGTCTCTATTTTAGATAAAAATACAAAGCAGGAATGGCTCGCAGCAGAATCCGATACCCCGTTGTTTCAAATACCAGGATTATCTGATGAGCAGCAGCCGGATGCCATATTCATTTCGAATTTCGTTGAGAATGACTATGGCGTATCTCAGCCTTATCTACAAACGAATGTAGATATGCACTTTGAAGCGATAGCTTCTATCCGACGATTAACTTTGAAGATCTATCCTGATGCACCATTCATTAGACACGAAATAACCGTGATACCAGATCGTCATKTCAAAAGCAATCTTACCCCGCCAGATAAGGAACGATATCTCGCCTGGACAAAAGAAGATTTCGATGTAAAAAGCACTCTTTCCACGACAGCACTTCAATTAGACACGAATAATAAGCAACATCACGTCGTGCTGGCTGATTATTGTGATCATATGGTACTTCGAGATCTACATTGCCGATGGACATCTATTCAATTTTTAGATCAGACTGATACGAACAATAATCTCGTAAGTCGTGACACGGGTTTGTTATATATCAATGAGAAACGAAGCGTACATGGTAATCTATTGTTTCTTACGAAAACACTTCATGAGAGTGGTTTATTAATTATCAAAGAAGGTCCAACACCATTGGGGGAATTCGGTAAGACTCGCATGGAATTTCAATTTCGCGGGAAGCGTTTGAGTCTGGAAGGGACGGGGATCAGTGAAGAAGATCTCCAACAAACACAGGAGACGACCTCATACGGTGTAACCATTGGTGTTTATGATGGGTCTATACTCGGCGGATTTGACTTACTGCATAGGTATCATCGCAATCTTCGTGCACACAATTCGGATAGAGATAGTTTCATGATGAGCAATACGTGGGGGGATCGTTCGAAAGATGGCGCAATAAGTGAGTCGTTCTTGATCAAAGAATTACAGGCAGCTGCTGCTCTTGGTTTAAGTATCTTGCAAATTGACGACGGGTGGCAGAAGGGGGTAACGAGCAATTCTGTGCATGCAGCAACGAAGGCGAATGGAGGGTTGTGGAGCGATTATTATAGTGGCGATGGCGATTTCTGGGAGGTTCATCCGGACAGGTTTCCGAGTGGGCTTGAACCTATCGTTTTGCTTGCCAAGGAACTTCGGGTTGATTTAGGCTTATGGTACTCACCAGACTCTGTACATGACTTTATGAACTGGGAAAAGGACATTGCTAACTTATTGCATCTACATCGCACTTACAATATTCGTGCATTTAAACTAGATGGCATAGAGCTACGCTCTAAGCTGGGAGAGATTCGGTTATTGAATTTGATGCGATACGTTCAGAAAGCGACCAACGGGCAAGTTGATTTCAATATCGATACGACCGMTCAGAAGAGACTAGGATTTTTTGGGCAAACCCAATATGGCAGTATCTTCCTTGAAAATCGTTACTCCGATTGGAAAAATTATTATCCTCACTGGACGCTGCGCAATCTTTGGATGTTAGCTCCTTATCTACCATCTTCGAGACTGCAAATGGAATTCTTGAATGTGAATCGCAACACAGATAACTATGCGGAAGATCCTTTAGCTCCTGAAACATGCGGGCAAGTCTATGCGTTCGCAGCAACAGCGTTCTCGAACCCATTAGCCTGGATGGAACTAACGAGATTAGAGGAGCAGCAAATGGATTGTTTGTCTAGAACTATTCAGGCGTTGAAACCATATCATGCTGAGATCTTAGCTGGACAAGTTTTGCCAATTGGTGAAGAACCCTCCGGGGCTAGCTGGACAGGCTTGCAAAGTATTTGCAGCCCAACGCATGGTTATGTCCTTATCTTCCGCGAGCTGCATGAATCTGACTCCGCAGCTATGAAACTTTGGGGAGTGAGTGGTGCCGTAAACGTAACCGAGCTGATGCGAATGGATGTAAAAGATGAAGTGCTAATTCCTCAATCGCAGCTTCAAATGGTCTGGCAATCGACTCCGCAAGGAGAATATGTGGTCACACGACCAGCACCATTCACTTTCATTATGTATCGATACGACAAGTCATCGATTTCTTGAGAGTTAGATTCGCGACGGCCCCATTTTACGGTAGAATCATCCCAATTGTTGCAACTTGCTCAGGAAAAGATTACGATCGAAGTGCAAGTCAAGATTTGATTCAGTAAATTCGCAGCGTAAAGCTGCATTGGCAAGGTGAGCTCATGAGTCTATTTGTTAAGCAGGAACAAGTCGTTTCCAATTCTATACATGTGATGGATACGCAATGCCCCTTTTGCAGTGTACAGTGCAAAATGCAAGTCATCGAAGATCGCAGCGCCGCCAATGGACAGTCCCTTTATTCTGTTGTGCCGATGTCAAATCAAGCATCAGAAGGGCGACTTTGCATCAAAGGCATATATGCATATCAGCATGTACTTACAGGAGAACGCCTACTTCATCCGATGGTGAAGCGCAATGGTAGGTTTGAGCGAATTACTTGGGATGACGCCTATGAGCTAATCGCAAGTAAATTTAACAACCTCCGTGATGCGTATGGCAACCATACCGTAGGGTTATATGGCGGAGGATCACTCACAAATGAATCTGCTTATGTATTAGGGAAATTCGCGCGTGTTGCCCTGCAAACGAAGTACATTGATTATAACGGTAGATTTTGCATGTCGGCCGCGGCATCAGCCGGGGTTAAAGTATTCGGGATTGACCGAGGGTTAACGAACCAACTTTCGGACATTGAAATTGCCGAGTGTATGATACTGGCGGGAACGAATATTGCGGAGTGTCAACCGACGTTGATGCCTTATTTTAAAAGAGCGAAAGAGAAGGGTGCCATCATCATAGCCATTGATCCGCGTGAAACGGGTACAACGCGTATCGCCGATATTCATTTGCGCGTGAAGCCTGGGATGGATGCGACTTTGGCCAATGGGATGCTCAAAGTTCTGCTTGAGGAAGGTTGTTTAGACGAAGAATTCGTAGCTAATCKAACTACTGGGTTAACGGAACTTAGAGCGCATCTCGATTCGCTTGATATGGAGGAGATCGCCCACTTAACCGGAGTGCCATCTTAGTTGATTCGTAAAGCCGCATTGAGTTATGGCAAAGCGCAGACGGGCATGGTGTTTACAGCAAGAGGCGTGGAGCAGCAAACGGATGGCCACATGGCGGTTCGAAACTTTCTGAATCTCGTGCTTCTTACTGGTAAAATTGGCAAACCTGGCTGCGGCTATGGCGCCGTCACAGGACAAGGAAACGGGCAGGGCGGAAGGGAGCATGGTCAAAAAGCAGATCAGCTTCCAGGCTACCGCCTGATTGAAAATCCAGAGGATCGCGCTTATGTCGCGAATGTGTGGGGCATCGATCCGAGCGAGTTGCCTGGCAAGGGAGTTTCAGCCTATGAAATGATGGAGAAAGTCCATGAGCAGGAGATCCGGGCTTTATTCGTGATGGGCTCGAATCCACTCGTCTCGAACCCCAATGCAAACTTCGTAGAAGAAGGCTTGAAGAAGCTCGATTTCCTTGTCGTTGCGGACTTCCTCATCTCCGAAACGGCACAGTTAGCTGATCTGATTTTACCGGTAACAGCCTTTTTAGAGAATGCAGGAACGTTAACGAACCTTGAGGGACGCGTGCTTCTAAGAGAAGCTGATCTTGCAGCACCTGGTGAAGCTAAGCATGATTGGCAGGTTCTCTGTGAGCTTGCTGAGCAGCTTGGAAGAGGTCAATTCTTTCAATTCACACAGGTGGAAGATGTCTTTAATGAGCTTCGACTAGCAAGTCGTGGAGGAACAGCAGATTATTATGGCATTACGTATGAGCGATTGCGGAAGGAAGAAGGCGTCTATTGGCCTTGTCCAGAAGAAGGGCACCCTGGTGCCAAACGCTTATTCGAATCTTCTTTTCCGCTTCCAGCGGGAAGAGCGCTTCTCACTACCGTGGAGAATCATTTGCCTAAGGAACAAACCAGTGAGGATTTCCCGCTGTATTTGACCACTGGCCGAGTTCTCGTACATTATCTAACAGGTGTGCAAACACGTAAAAGTCCATCATTAGCCGCGAGAGATATGGAATCCTTCATGGAGATCCATCCAAGTACAGCGAAAAAGCACCATATCGAGGATGCGACACTTGTGAAATTAACGTCCAAACGCGGTGAAATTCACGTACGTAGTCGATTTAGTGACGCTATTCGCGAAGACACCGTGTTCGTGCCTATGCATTGGGGTGATACCCAGAACGTTAATAAATTGACGAATGATGCACTCGATCCAACATGCAAAATGCCTGGGTTTAAAGTGTGTGCGGTACAGGTAAGCCCGTTAGTATCTGAATATGTATAAAATGAATAAACCGAACTCATCGATCTCTTGCAACGGTGAGTTCGGTTTTTTTATGATTGAGTAAGATGATAAGCATATTCCATTGGTCTACGATACAGATCCTTATGTTTAAAACCCTTAAGATCCTCGTATATATTTTTTTGAGGCTTTCCATTTAGTTCAATAATCCATAATTTACTTTGTTTGTCCAAAACAAAGTCCACACTCAGTTCTCCCAATGATCCCATAAGAGTTTCTGCTTCTTGAGCGGCCATTACACTTAATTCGTACAGAGACTGTAGGATTTCAGTTGCTTTTTCAGGCGAAAGTATTCGCTTGAGAATTYCTGCTGCATCATATACGCGTTCACACATACTTGTGTTAAAGTAACGCTCGTATGCCACTCTACAAGTGATGTTGTATATCATCCACTGACCAACATTCCCCTTTTGAACAAGGACACGGATGTCAAAATATTGACGATCAAGTTGAGTCATTTGAATCCCTTGTTGGACCAAGTAGTTCTTTCCTCCGAGGAGAACATCTAACTTTTCCTGAATGCTTTCATTTTTCCTGCAAATAACTCTTGGAGCTAGACTGTGTAAGGAAATATGAATATCGTCATTATTTGTACGTTCGATTCGATAGACTGATGTCCCTTTAGATCCATAAATTGGTTTTATAAAGAGAAGATTATTATTGTCTAATAGTTCTGATATGTTCACTTCATTATATTGAAATGTGTCGGGTATATATTCCGAAAGATTTGATTGGTGTAGTTGGTTATGAAGATCCCATTTATTGAAATGATTGATTGAATTGAAACACTTATTCTTACCTATTATTTTCTCTAGGCTTTGAATGGTCATTGAGTCTTTGTTATAACAACGGTTATAGACGACACGAGGGAAAGGGAACATACGTTGTATCCATTTGCCATTTTTCAGGCTAAGTCCAATAATACGTTGCTTTTTCCACCGTATATCTGCTGGAGTGAAAGCATAAAGTCTCAGGTTTTGATTTTGATAACGCTGACAAAGACCCAAAATACTTTTTCTACTAATCCTTTTAGTTACCATAATACCTATTAATAGGCGCTTGTCCATTCCTATCACTCCCTGCCATCATCCATCTTTAATAATGAATGCTAGCGCGGTCATTTTGGTATGGGACAATCACATAAAAGAGCTGATTTTTGTTGAATAATTAGCTTTATTTTCCACTTTTACTAATTTGGTAGGCATTTACTGTGTCTATCTATTTAGGCTTTTAATATGATGAAATACGCTTGAAAATAGGGAGATGAGATTAGTATGGGGAAATGTAATTGCCCGCCAGGTCCTCCAGGGCCAGAAGGCCCACGAGGGCCCCAAGGAGCTACAGGGGCGCCAGGGGCAGCAGGTCCTACGGGAGCACCAGGACCAGTAGGAGCACCAGGACCAGCAGGAGCGACGGGAGCAAAGGGAGCTACGGGGCCAGAAGGGCCACGAGGTCACAAAGGGAACGAAGGGCCTGAAGGTCCACGAGGACCCAAAGGGCCAGAGGGACCAGAAGGACCCAAAGGATCAACGGGAACAGCGKGAGCTACAGGAGCTACAGGAGCTACAGGTACAGGAGCTACGGGAGCTACCGGCCCAGCAGGTGCAACAGGAGTTACAGGGCCAGCGGGTGGTCCGCCGGGACCAACTGGCGCAACAGGCCCAGCGGGAGCAGCAGGTGCAACCGGATCAACCGGAACAGCGGGAACCGCGGGTGCTACAGGAGCAACAGGAGCTACAGGTGTAGGAGCAACCGGAGCAACAGGCCCAGCGGGTGGTCCACCGGGACCAACTGGCGCAACAGGCCCAGCTGGAACAGCGGGAGCAGCAGGACCAACCGGAGCCACAGGCCCCGCAGGTGCGGCTGGTGCTGGAGGATTAATTCCATTTTCAACTGGTGTTATTCTCAGTGGTGCTACAGTCGTATCTGCTGCGCCAATTTTAATGGGTTTTGGTAATCATACGGTTGAAGTTATTAATGGTGCTGGAGAATCAACGATGCCGCCAGAAGCAGGTGGTTTTGCATTCCCAATTCCCTTTAATGGAATTATTCGAAATTTACAAATAAGCGCAGATTTATTGGTTGCTTCAGTGGCCTCTATAAATGTGACACCACTTGTATATGATTTCACAGTTTTCAGAGCTCCTTCATTTCCTAATAATGGGGTTAGTCATCTTGCTTCACAATACTTGACAACTCCACTGACTAGCTCACTTACTTTTGGAGGTCCTGGTAATACGGTAATTGCCGGTACTTTCTATGCAGCAACGAATATTAATCTCGGAACATTAGGTGTCGTAGCAGGTGATCGGATTGGTATTCGTATAAGGACGAATGTAGCGTCTAATCCTTCAGCAGCTGATATTACTCAACTCTCTTTTAGTGCAAGTCTTTCTTATACGCCTAGTTAAAAAACGTAGCCGCAAATATTGTTGAAGTCTTGKGGTAAGCGATGCTTATCCCTTATTTCATTGACTGAAATGAGGCGCTTTCAAGCATAACATATGAATGGGAGAGAGTAGAATGAGGGTGGGCTATGGACTCACCGAACCAAGGTTTCTTTACCGAATATGAGCAATATCCCTGTTCCTATTAAAATAACTAATGCAAACATGCCAAATATCCATGCGTAGCCAATATCCGTTTGTACCATTGCACCTACCAAAAATGGTGCAATCACACTACCTATCCTGCCGAAGCTAGCCGCAAAGCCTGTTCCTACGGCTCTTATTTCTGTCGGGTAATTTTCTGGCGTGTACGCGTACAGTGCTCCCCAAGCTCCTAAATTAAAAAAGGACAGTAATGAGCCCGTTAATAAAAGCATAGAGATGCTGTTACTTAGCCCGAAACCAACTGACATTACCCCGGAAAGAACAAGAAAAACGGTTAAAGTCCGCTTGCGACCCCATTTCTCCACAACATAAGCGGCTGTAAAATAACCAGGCAGTTGGGCTAGTGTCATGAGAAGTACATAACGAAAGCTCTGAATCATGGAGAAACCTTTATCGACCAAAACGGAAGGAAGCCAAAGAAACATTCCGTAATAGGAAAAAGCAATGGCGAACCAAACAGCCCAAAGTGCAATGGTCTCTCTTCGATAAGTAGTGAACAACACCCCTAATTTAATCGGGCGACCACGATGATTACCGAATTGAGGCGATTCTGGAACCGCTCGCCGGACCCAAAAAGCAAACAATACGGGGATTGCCCCGATCATGACAGCTGTTCGCCATCCTAACGCCGGGATCACAAAGTAAGCGAGGACAGCCGCTATAATCCAGCCTGCAGCCCAGAAACTCTCCAGCAACACAACAATTCGCCCTTTTTTATCGKGCGGCGCGAATTCACTAACAAGTGTAGAGGCAACAGGAAGTTCAGCACCTAACCCAAGACCCATTAAGAAACGGAGTATAAGCATACTACCGAATCCGCTTGCAAACGCACTTCCAAAGCTGAATACACCAAAACACACTAAGGTCAGCAAAAACACGGGACGACGCCCAAACTTATCCGCAAGGTATCCGCCGAAAGCGGCACCGATTGCCATGCCAATCAGATTGACCGAACTGAGAAGCCCTGCCTCTTGGGCCGTGAGTGCCCACTCTTTGCGAAGTGCAACAAGGATAAAAGATAATAAACCGACATCCATGGCATCAAATAACCAGCCAAACCCAGCAGCCCAAAAAACTTGACGAAAGACGAGTTTGGGATCCTTTTTATCGCATACTTTGGTGATGAAGCTTCCTCCTTTATGTACTAGTCGCGTTTACCACTACTTCAATTCATTTATATTTTCCCATTTATTACTTAGAAGATACGGTGTTATGCCTGTCCAGTGAGAAAATTTGGAAGAGAGGTACCCATAGAAGTCGAATCGGTTATAATAGGAATGAATTGTAAACGACAGCGGGACAAGTATTTGAAGGAGCGCGATAGAGATGAAGCGTACGACGATTTTAATCGCAGATGATGAGGCGGAGATCGCTGATTTGGTTGCGTTACATTTGGAAAAAGAGGGCTATCACCTCATTAAAGTATCCGACGGGAAAGAGGCTATTCAAGCGATTGAGTCACATGCCATTGATCTGGCGATTCTAGATATCATGATGCCGAAGATGGATGGGTATGAAGTGACGCGGCAAATTCGAGAGCGCTATTCATTGCCGATCATTTTTTTGAGTGCCAAATCCTCTGATTTAGATAAAATTACGGGGTTAGTTATGGGCGCAGTCGATTATATGACGAAACCGTTCAACCCTATGGAGTTGGTGGCTAGGGTGAATGCACAGCTACGGCGATCTATTCAGTTGAGCCAGCCGGCAGCAGCAAGCAGCCCCGTATTGGATGTGGGAGGTGTGACCATCGATGCGGATCAAAGATCTGTTCTTCTATATGGAGAGAAAGTCGAGCTTACGCCGAAAGAATTTGATATCCTGTACCTTTTAGCAAGTCACCCTAAGAAAGTGTTCAGTGCAGAACATATTTTTGGACATGTGTGGGGAGAAGCTTACTATGAAAGTGGTAACACGGTCATGGTACATATTCGTACACTGCGCAAAAAACTCGGTGAAGATAGCAATAAAAACAAATTAATCAAAACCGTATGGGGTGTGGGATATACATTCAATGGCTAATTTATTACGCAGCTTTCGATCCAAAATGATCGGTTTATTAGGGCTTAGCATGCTGTTGTCCGGTACATTTACCTTTATACTATATCGCGTATTGAAGCTTTATTATGCAGGTGTTCGAAGGGAAGATCCTGTAGCTAAATTACGACAGTTTGTTAACACGATTGGGGACTTAAACTTTTTCTTGATAGTGTTTGTGCCGCTTTCTATATTGTTTTTCTTCTTCCTTACTAAGCGCTATGCCACTTATTTTAACGAGATCTCGACAGGGATTCATCGTCTTGCTGGCGGTGACTTTCATAATCGTATTCATATTGATTCCAATGATGAGTTCAAGGATATTGCCGATGATATCAATATGGCGAGTGAGAAGCTGCAGCAAGCGGTAGAACGTGGAGATTTTGCGGAAAATAGTAAGGACCAACTTGTTCTGAACTTGGCACATGATTTACGTACGCCGCTTACTTCCGTGATCGGGTATCTCGATTTTATTTTGCAGGATGATCAGCTAACGAAAGAGCAAGTGCTGCATTACACGACGATTGCTTTTAACAAATCTCAACGATTAGAGAAACTCATTGATGAATTATTTGAAATAACCCGAATGAAATTCGGCATGCTTTCCATTGATCAAAAGCAAATAGATCTTAGTGAACTGCTTGTTCAACTGAATGAGGAAATGTACCCTGTTTTCGAAAAGAGTCATTTGATTAGCAGGTTGCAGGTTGCTCCGCACTTGGAAATATCGGCTGATGGAGAGTTGCTGGCCCGCGTATTTGAAAATCTTTTATCTAATGCCAATCGGTATGGAAAAGACGGTCAGTTTGTCGATATTAACGGCCAGCGGGATGGGGAAGTAGCCGTCGTTCAAGTGATCAATTATGGTAACAGCATACCTGAAGATGAACTTCCGCATCTGTTTGAAATGTTTTATACAGGTGACCAGGCTCGAACCCATCAGGGAGGGAGTACAGGACTTGGTCTTTTCATCGCCAAAAATATTGTGGAGCAGCACGGAGGAACGATTACCGTTCAAAGTAATGTGATTCGTACGCTTTTTGAAGTGCGTTTGCCGATAAGTAAAACCGAAGTTTAAGAAAAATTTTATATTTGTCCCACTTCTAATTTAAAATGTTTTCTTTATTCTAAATGCAAGTAAGGTTTAGGAGGGAAACAGGAAATGAAGAAGTGGGTTTTTTGGCTTGTAATAGCCGTTCTTCTCAGTTATGAAGCTATACAGCAACATTCAGCAAAAGCAGATCGTCAAGTTGACCATTCGGAAGTGGAAATGAGTCCACATGTGGTAACTGCCCCAGGTAAGGATCTTGTAATTAAATTGACCAAAGATCAGATCTACCAAGGGAATTTAGTTTTAATTAATAAGGAGAACCCGGTTCATCAGGTAGGCATACCCACTGATGTACTTAATCTTTTTCAACATAAAGAGTTGGTCAAAGGATTTGGTTTGCTAGATAACTCGATTCGATTGTCACAAAGCATTATTCAACCATTTACAACGATGATGAAAGCAGCAGAAAAAGACGGTGTGCGTCATTTTATGATTAATAGTGGTTATCGAGACAATCAAGAGCAAGGTCAGCTCTATAAAGATATGGGGGCTAATTATGCTTTACCTGCGGGATATAGTGAACATAATTTAGGATTGGCTCTTGATATAGGTTCTACCCAGTCCGATATGAATCAAGCGCCCGAGGGAGAATGGTTGATCCGAAATGCCGCGGAATATGGGTTTATTTTACGATATCCCAAGGACAAAACAGCGATTACTGGCATCCAATATGAACCTTGGCATTTTCGCTATGTAGGCTTACCACACAGTGTGATTATGCAGCAGATGAACTTGTCGTTAGAAGAATATTTGGCGTATTTAAAACAACAAAAGAACATTACTACGAAGGTGAAAGGGAAAATCTACGAGATCTCGTATTATCCAATCACGCAGAATAGTACCATTCAAGTGCCTAACAATCGTTCCTATCACTTATCGGGCAACAATATGGATGGCATAATCGTCACCTTGCTTCCATGAGAGCAATTCATAACTTAGAGGAGAGTGAGACTGCGGTATGAAACAAATCAAAATATGGAATGAGATGCTGCTGTCGGCTTTATTCGCTTTTTATATGTATGTACTGTTCAAGGTCATTCTATTTAAATTTAGTAGCATAGACTTAGCTTTTCTGTGGCATCAACTTCAGCGGAATATCGAGAATCCAGCGCATATCCAAAATCGGTTAGAATTTGCGAACTTCAAGCCTTTCGTTTCGATATCGAATAACATTCAAAGCTTATCCTCACATGATCTCGTCAATTTGTTCGGGAATATCGCGGTATTCATGCCGTACGGTATGTTTCTAGTTCTGATATGGCGGCATAAGAAGATTTCATTGTTCGGTGCACTCCTGCGGTCTGTGGGGTTAAGTTTATGCTTGGAAAGTTTACAACTTGTTCTTTCAATGGGGAGCTTTGATGTGGATGATCTCATTCTAAATGGGTTGGGTGGTCTACTCGGGTATTTTATTTTTAAGCTGTCCGTAACGTGCAAGACAATTATTCTACGAATGTTTGAATCTCAACACATGACGTTTTCAAAGAAGGTAACATAACCTAAGGTGATGACATGCGAGAATAGGCTGTCCTACAAGTAAAGCAAGCTACTTGAGGACAGCCTATTTGTCTTCCCTTATCTTATTTTTCAATAGGACCTGTCTCCACAACCTCGAAATCGCTGCCTTTGAGCTTACCTAATTCATTCAAGTCATCGTCGTCCCATTTCGGGTCAGGCGCTCCGCTCACGTAGAGATCACTGCCGTTATCGGCAACGATCATGCCGTATTTTTTCATAGCTCGCAAGATCGCTTGATTGGTCGTCGAGTAGCCGGAAATATCGAAATCGTCGCGCAGCCTGAGCCGAAGACCCATTGGTGGAAGATTAGGATCGGTGCTGTTC
>NZ_JBFTPF010000071.1:0-25933 GCF_056398345.1 Paenibacillus sp. 01T442 | reverse complement strand
CCAGTAACTATGGCTCCGAGTCCTTCACGCTCAGCAATCCGTTCAGCAATTCGGTACATTGCCCTTCTAATAAGCGTGACCAGCAGATTATCCTGATAAACACGATGAATGGAGGTTTGAACCTCCGTGAAAAATACCATGTGAAGCTTTAGGGATTCCGTGTAGCCTGCCAACTGATTCGCAAGCTGAATGACCTTATCCTTCGCCCGCTCGCTGGTATAGGGGTAACTATGGAAATGAATAGCCTCCATCGTCAATCCTTTGCGCATGGCTAACCACCCTGCAACAGGACTATCAATACMACCAGACAGCATGAGCAGCGCTTTGCCACTTGTACCTGACGGGAATCCCCCAGCCCCTTCAATGACTTCAACGTATAAAAGCACCTTATCCTCTCGGATTTCTACTCGCAATTCAACCTCAGGCTTTCGAACGTCCACCTGTAACCCCGGAATCGCTTGAAGCACATAGCCGCCAACTAAGTAATTCATCTGCTGAGAGTCATGTGGAAATGATTTATTGACCCTGCGAACAGTTACTTTAAAGGTCGCCGGTTGCTTAGGTAATGCCTGCATCATCCGCAGCGCTGTCTCCTGAATTGACGCTAGTTCTAATGGCGCATGATAAGCTGGACTGAAAGATGCAAGTCCGAAAACACGCTGTAAGGAAGCAGAAGCCTGTTCATAAGCGGCACCCCCTAGCTCCACATATACGCGTCCAAACTCAGGAATATACCTAACATCAGGAAAAGAACTTAAAACTTTACGTATTTGAATCATCACACTCTGTTCAAATCGTTTGCGATTTTTACCTTTTAACATCATTTCGCCAAAACGTAATATTAAACAATCCGGTTTCAATTTCGCTTCCCCCTATGGATGACGGATGGATTTCTCATGGGAGCAAGCTCCTTGACCACCTCTTGTAATGAGCGCAGGAATAGCGCTATATCTTGCGCTTGATGTTCATCAGAAAAGCTTATTCTTAAGCCGCTAGCAGCCACATCACGCTGATAACCCAATGCCAGCATGACCTCACTAGGCTCTGACTCACCAGAAGAACATGCCGATCTCGTAGAGATGTAGATCCCCTTCTGCTCAAGGGCATGTACGACGACCTCTGCTTTCATTCCTGCAAAAGCAAAATGAACAATATGAGGAGCCATCTCCTGCTCCACCTCAGAGCCTGAAATCGAAAGCTCTGGTATTGCACCGATACCGGCCAACAATTGCTGCCTGAATGCCTGCTTACGAACTATTTTCTCTGCAAGATTGTCCATGCTGATTCGAAGTGCTTTGGCCATGCCCACGATCAAAGGGACGTTTTCCGTACCTGAACGCACGCCAAATTCTTGTCCCCCTCCTGCAAGCAATGGCTTGAGCTGTACGCCTGCTCTCCGATACAAGAACCCAACACCCTTCGGTCCTCGAAATTTATGCGCTGAAGCACTGCAGAGATCGATTCCCCACATCTTCGGTTCTAAAGGAAGCTTAGCAACGCCTTGGACAGCGTCCACATGAAATATGATTTTCGGAAAACCCGCGAGGTATTGACCGATTTCTTGAATTGGTTGAATTGTACCTATCTCATTATTCACATACATGATGCTAACAAGGATCGTATCCTCACTTATTGCCGCTTGAAGATCCTCTAGCTTTACGCAGCCAGTCTTTGAGACAGGCAAATAGGTAACGCGAAATCCCTCATGCTCAAGTCCAACAAATACTTCTTTAACGGATGGATGCTCGATTTGTGTAGTAATCAGATGCTTACCTCGTTGATGGTAGTTGTAGGCTACGCCTTTAATCGCTAAGTTATTACTCTCAGTCCCGCCAGAAGTGCATATGATTTCACTCGGGAATACCTTAAGCGATGTAGCTATGACTCCTTTCGCGCTCTGCAGAAGCTTTTCCGCTTCTACACCAAGACGATGAATTGAGGATGGATTTCCGTAATGGGATTTCATCACTTCCGCGATGGTATCTATAACTTCTTCATAAAGCGGCGACGTTGCCGCGTAATCCATATAAAGCATGGTTTGCAGATTCCCCTTCATACCCCTAAACTAATTGTTTCTTGTTTCATGGGATGCTTTTCCTATTAAAACGTATATCCGATGAGAACTCAAGTTAATAGGCAACAATGCGAAAAGCCGATCTCCGCATAGCACATGCGAAAACCAGCCCATTGATACCGTAGTTATAGAGAAAATTTAGCACGATGATCGAGCACTTTCGATACATACGCTTGCGTCTCTTTTGGCAAGAACTGCAGCTTACTGAGCAAATCTTGATCTGTCTTTATCCCTAAGCGATCGACACGACCAGGACCAGCATTGTAAGCAGCAAGCGCAACACCTTCGTTCCCATTATATTTCTTTAGCAATCCACTGAGGAAATGTGTACCTGCGTCTATGTTCTGCTTGGGATCAAATGGATTCGTGACTCCATAACCACTGCTTGTCCCATCCATAAGCTGCATTAATCCTTTGGCACCTGCGGAGGAAACCGCCTGATGGTTGAACGAAGACTCTTGCTGGATGACCGCTTTAACCAAAGAGGTATCTACGCCATATTTCAAACTAGCTTGCCCAATGAGCCCTTCAAACTGTGTAACCGATGTTGACTGTGAGAGCGACTGCAAAGGTGTATATGATTTATTCAAAGCGCCTAACGCGCTTGGCAGGTTGCTTAGCGATTGATTAAGATCAGATGTGTCTAGCGGATCAGTCCCCATACCCACACCTTGGCCCATCAAAGTGTTCAAAAGCTCACTAAAATCACTGGTTTCATCTGAGCTTGAAGATGAGGAGTTATCAGCGAAAAGACTTAATTTACTCATCGTCTGAAGCTGAAGCAGCTCCTTCAACACTCTAGGGTCAATTGCTTGCGTATTCGAGATGCTGTTCATTCTCAGACCTCACTTTTCCATTTTCGATGTTTTCATTGTACACGTTTTGAGCCCTGACGACTATACTTTTATTCGCATGCATAAAAAAAGGACAGTCTAATGACTGTCCMCTCTTGCCTTTCAAGAAATATTCTGTTGCAACATTTCATTATCATTCATTGATCTTCTCACTGTGACACGTGATATGCGCAAATGATCGGTTTCTTCAACGATAAACATAAACTCGTCATTATAACTTACCTGTTGATTACGACTAGGAGGAATTTCTGTTTGTGAATAAATCCAACCACCGATCGTATCATAGTCATCTGACTCGATTTCAAGTCCAAAGTAATCATTGACTTCATCAATCAACAACAGTCCATCTATTGAGAATGTATTCTCATCCTTCATTTCAATCGTTGGGCGCTCCTCGTCAAACTCATCTTGGATTTCACCAACAATCTCTTCCATAATATCTTCCAGCGTCACTAAACCTGAAGTACCGCCGTATTCATCAATGAGCAAAGCCATTTGGCTCTTGCGTTTCTGCATCATTTTCAGCAAATCACTGATATGAATGGAATCCGGTACTGTCGTAATCGGTCTAATGATTTTCTTAATGCCTTTCAAGTTAGCATCTGGCTTCAGCAAATCCTTAATGTGAACGAAACCGATGATGTTATCCTTATCTGGATCACACACAGGGTAACGTGTTCGCATTTCTTTAATCGCGATAGCTAAGTTCTCCGCATAAGAAAGTCCTGCGTATAAGCATTCCATTTCTGTACGAGGAATCATAATCTCGCGTGCTGTCGTCTCAGCAAATCCGAATATATTATCAACAAGCGTGAGCTCTGTGTTATCTATTAGTCCGTTTTTGTGGCTTTCCTGCATCAGGACTCGAATTTCGTCCTCCGTATGCGCAGATTCATGTTCCGTTGTAGGCTCAATCCCAGCACGGCGCAACATCCAATTCGAAATGCCATTCAATGTCCAAATGAACGGGTACATCATTTTATAGAATAATACCATGGGTCCTGCGGAGAGCAACGTAATTTGTTCCGCTTTACGGATCGCATACGTCTTAGGAAACTGTTCACCTAATGTGATATGAAGAGTAGTCATTAAAGAAAAAGCGATAATAAATGTAATCGTGTGAAAAACGGAGTCTGGTAATCCCAGCGGAGCGAACAAAGGCTCTAAAATTTTGGCGAACGTCGGTTCACCTACGTAACCAAGTCCTAATGAGGTGAGTGTAATTCCTAATTGACACGCACCAAGGTAAGCATCAAGATTATTCATAATACCTTGTGCAAACTTCGCATTACGCCGGCCTTCACCGACAAGCGATTCAATCCGACTTCCACGCACTTTCACCATTGCAAATTCTGCTGCGACAAAAAAACCGTTTAACAACACTAGTCCAAACATTAACAGAAAACTGATTAACGTTTCGGGCAAAGGATCTTCCAATACCTTACCTATCCCCTAACAAGTGCAAAAGCTGCACCCAGGAGAGTAGGTACACCTCCCTTAATTTTCGATTTTAATTAGATTAAATATCACTATTCATTATATAATAATACTGTAATCATTCAAAGGTGCGAATATGACACTTGAAGCCAAATAGTACGAGCAAATGGGCGTAAACACATTAAAATGAGCCATTCTTGCGCTTTTACACAAGAATAGTGGCATTCTTAAGCTMTTTTCCACCTTTTTTTCATAAAAAAATAAAAAGCAAGCCGATTTCTCAGCTTGCTTTGCTTGCTAGGAATAATATGGAATCAATAAAAAATAGGCGGCAACAGCAATAAAACCAAGAGCAACGGACCAAGAACCCAAACTCTTATTCCCCATTACAAAAGCAATAACTCCGAGAATAATACCTGAAATCCCAAGCAGTACTGGCCATACAAATAAAGAGGCCAGAGCAACAAAGAGTGCAATATACCCCACTGCTTTATTACGTGTTACCGCTTCTACGAGCTCAGCGACTTCCTCATCAGAAACTTTCGAGGTCGAACTGGATTTATAATCTCGGCTTATTCTTGTCTGAGGTACAGCAATCTCAGCTGCATATTCTTCTTGGGCATGAAGTCCGCTTTCGAGATGAAGCTGACTCTTCTGGAATCGCTCCTTGGTGGCATTGTCTAAAGAACTATCCTCTTTATTCATGCTACCTCCGCGTTACACATACCTAGTGTTTAGTCGCAGCCTTAAACGTGTGGCAACACGTATTAGCCGCTTTGGTTGCAGTATCATGATGAGTAGTATCAAACGATTCCTCTGAAGCAAATTCTTCATTGTAGCTAGCATGAGCGTGCTGATCAATTTCAATCATAATCGTGTCCGCATGACAGTTGTTTCCTTGTGTCCAATATTCACAATTCGCTACTGCGCATTTAACTGCTGGCATCATTATCACCCCCTTAACAATTTGCCCGCCTCAGGAGTGAACTATGCTTAGTTAAGTCTGTCAGATAAGACCAAGAACATGGCGTGTGACCACAACAGCGGAAGTGCAGGATCACCATGCTTCTCACTCCATTCCTTATACACCGACGCTTCGCGAAGATGATCATCTACTTGCTCTGGTAAACGTCCGAGCTCATCAGCTTTACTTGCTATCCATGCCAAACAGCGCTGAGCTTCTTCTTTATTTCCAAGTTCAAACTGGATCCAACCATACCAAGCGGTCAGTAGCAGCCACTCACCACCACCGTAATAGCGATCCTCAATGTAGCGCTGAATTCCGTCATGTTTGAGATCAGCTTCAATTACTTGCACCGTTCGAAGCATCATCGGGTCATTGGGTTCACAAACACCAAAAGGTAAGGCGAGCCACATCAGGCTTGCATCCACACCAAATAGAGCAGGCTGCCAAACTTCATTCACACAATGAATAGATTTTACGAAACGCCCGTCATGAACAGCATGGTTATGTATGAAAAGTCGTATGAGATCAGCTTTCTCAATCAAGTCCGGACGCCCTTCTAGCTCACCTAACGCCTTCAGTCCGCCATATAAGCAAGCCAATGTTGCGGGATGGACATAATCGGGATATTCCTCCCAGCAATCAAAATTCGGGTAATGCCAGAATGTCATGATATAATCAACAGTTATCTCAATACTTTCCCTGAACTCTTCCAGAAGTGTAGTATGACCAGTCATGCGTATATGTTCGACAAGCCCCCAGATCCAAGCGCCGTAACCATCCAACTGGAAGTGACCCCATTCAGAGTGATCATCCCGCCCATCCAAGTGATACCTTGTCCCTAAAAACTCGGAACGATCAATCCACTCCCTATTCTCGTGTTTTCGCAATAGCTCCGTTAGCCGCGGGCGTTTGTCTTTCAGAACACGATTCACCCAGCGATAGAATTGCTCAGCGCTTCTCGTTTCTCCTACACGATCCATCGCATTTGCTATAAAAGTGCCATCGCGCAGCCAACTATAGGAATAGGTTGAAAAAAGAGGAGAAGCCACGTAACCTCCACTAGGATGTTGATTCAGCTTAATGATGTCTTTACTAACGCTGACTAAATGTTCTAGTTCCATGACGATTTCCTCCCTTTTTATATAAAAAGGGATGCGTTATGGCCGCATCCCTTTGTTGGTTTCTTTGTGATTATTAAACTTTTTCGCCTTGCATACGGCGCTGTGTAATGTAATCTGTTTCATAGTAAGCAAGATCTTCACGAAGCTCTTCGAACACCTTGGACAATTCGATCGTTAAATCACGTACTTCACGTGATGGTTTCTTGCGGAAACGAATCGCATCTTGTCCTGTATAAGCGTAACGACCATCTTCAGAGTAGCACTCGTTCTTAGGATAGAAAAAGGTATTAACACATGTATGGTATACCTCATAGAGCACTTTTTCCGAAAAATCAACATTAAAAGTAGGACGTCTTAAGCTAACGCCCAATTTCTCATATGCCACTTCACAAAACACTAGAAGATGACGAGTATCTTGTAAATACCCGCGGTAAAATTCATCCATTGCTGGATCATTTTCCACATTTAACTGTGAGAGCGAATGTTGATTAAGAAACAGTTCCATTTTGGCCGTCGTTTCTTTGAGTTTCGTACGCGTGGAATCACAAACATTTTTCACATTAAAAACAGCCATGTTAGAAGACCTCCTATAATTGCGCTACTTCTATCCTACCATAATTTATCCGGAAGTGGTATATGTAAAACACCAGTTACCATGCATAAAAGATACCCGCTCGCCTAACCCTACTCTTAGATAAAATGTTTTCATTAACGAGTTGACCTTTTTCTACAAACAAAAAGGAGGGCATGATCATGTGGCGTTATCTCTCCACCCTTGCGGTTGTTCTGGGATTAGGAGTAATCCTCTTCCCTCATCAACCCCAACATCGGACCAGACCTGGTCCTGAGGTTTACAGTGCGAAGTATGAAACAACGTCCAAGCTTGCGTTATTAGAACAAGATGTAAAACTTACAGATGAACTTTGCAGAAGTCAATGTGCTGTCGATTATACGACCATGCTCGGTCAGATCGAAAGCGGTGAGCCTGTAACCAACGTTTTGAAAAACATGCGAAATCACCATGAGAAAATGGATGTGCTTGTATGGTCTAAGCGCGGCCAAACTTGGGAGCAAGGCATCAAATCCGGCGAACTCCCCACTGCTTATACAGACCAGGCCGCAACCTATTTGAAGGAAGCGAAAGCAGCCGTTGATAGGGGCGAGATTTACCAATCACCTAAATTTGGTGCTGGACATCACGTTTACTTCGTCCAAGGTACCCCTTCAACCAATGGTCAGGAGTCACTTATCGGGGTCATTCATCAAGATGTACTCGCACAAGTGACCGATCATCAGATGAAAAACTTAAGACTTGAACCTTATCCCAATGAGAACCATTGGAAAGTAAAAGCCGTTGAAACGAATACGCTGAATGAGAAGATTGTCGATCATCCCGAAGATAATCAAGGGACTAGCCACTATCATCAGAATGAAGTCGTCGTCCGTTTCAAAACAGATCCAACAGAAGATCAGCTCAATCAAATTAAAAATGAAATCCATGCAACATCTGCGCAAAAACTAGGCTATACCTACGTTTTCCGAACAAACGATAGAGACGCCAAGTCGTTGATCGCTTATTTCAGTAAATGGGATGTTGTGTATGTTGAACCACACTTTCTTTATATGACCAATGATTACTATGATGATCAAGAACAAACGGATTCAAACCCATCCAGCACCAATTCACATAGTAAGCAAACACCAGTCTCTTCAAATTTCACGCCTAATGATAATTTATATCAAAAATATCAATGGAATCTGCCGCTGATCGAAACGTTACAAGGCTGGCAGCTAAATCGCGGCGCCGATAATGTCATTGTTGCCGTTGTTGATACAGGTGTAGATAAGGCCCATCCCGACCTGCAAGGACAGTTACTCCCTGGTTACAATGTCATTAGTGGAACTGATAATCCGCAAGATGATGTTGGTCATGGTACACATGTCACAGGCGTCATTTCAGCTCTTGTCAACAATMAGCTAGGTGTTGCGGGGATGACTTGGTTTAACAAAGTGTTACCCGTTAAAGTGCTAGATCAGACAGGTGCTGGCAGCACCTATTCGGTAGCTCAAGGGATTATTTGGGCAACGGATCACGGTGCAAAAGTCATGAATCTCAGTCTCGGTAATTACGCAGATTCAGGATTTCTCCATGATGCTATTCAATATGCCTATGATAAGGATGTYGCCCTCATCGCGGCTAGCGGAAATGACAATACCGAGCAGCCCGGATATCCCGCCGCTTATCCTRAGGTATTTGCAGTTGCCGCTATAGATTCACAGAATGAGAAAGCGCCCTTCTCKAATTATGGCGACTATATTGATGTGACTGCGCCAGGTGTCACCATCGCCAGTACGTATCCAAATAATCAATACGCTGCCTTATCAGGTACATCCATGGCTAGTCCCCATGTGACGGCACTCGCTGCGTTAATTCGATCAGCTAATCCCAATTTGAAAAATACGGACGTATATGAAATTATGAGGCAGTCCGCACAGGATCTTGGCGACAAAGGTCATGACAAATACTTTGGTTATGGCGTCATCGATGTCGTCAAAGCACTTGAAATGGCGAAGCAGAATACATCGCCTTTGTCCTACTGGCCGCAGGATCTAGCACGCCAATTACATCTTGTACCGAAGAAATATGCGGGCAGCTTGGGGCTTGAGAAATAGAACACTCACCACCTTCCATGCACAGTTAAAAACCTTCAATCCCCCCATTTAGCGGGATTGAAGGTTTTATTGATTTTAGAATAAATACCCGCAAAGCTGATGCCTTGCGGGTAACCGACTGAGTGGAAAGTTTGCCATAAGCCGGGTTCTGTACTTCCAGTGGTCATAACGGGCGTCTGCTCCCCTGCCACTATTGAAGCGACAATCATCTATCTAGGCCGTACATTGCTGCACAGCTCAAGCGACCAACCCGAACGCGTCTCAGGCGAAGACTGCTGCCTCGAAAGYAGCTTGCGTTCCACTAGGTCTTGCTCCAAGTGGGGTTTACCAGGATCTATGTCACCATAGAACCTCGTGGTCTCTTACACCACGGTTCCACCCTTGCCTGTGCTATATTTCAAGCCATCGGCGGTCCATTTCTGTGGCCCTATCCTTCAACTCGCGTTGACTGGACGTTATCCAGCACCCTGCCTTATGAAGCCCGGACTTTCCTCTCGCTATGGCTTACCCATAGCCAGCGATTGTCTGTCAAACTTTCCATTGCATAGGCTAGTATACTAGGAATGTCTTCGAATTACAACACATGGTCGTTTCCTTTCTTTCCAGAAACATCCTTAAGCTGCCTAGACGAATTGAAACGGCTCCGTATTAACCGCGGATGCGAGCACCTGCGTATCCGTCTTGGCTAGCTGCGTGGCAAGATAATCCGCGACGCCGCGCTTCATGATCTTCTCGACGTTATGCCCAACGTCGAGGAGGGCTAACCCTGCCGCGAGCGCATCGTGCGCAGTGTGGTAGTCGATGTCGCCGGTGACCAGCACATCGGCGCCGGCAAACATGGCGTGCCGCATGTAGCGGCCGCCAGAGCCACCCAGCACGGCCACCTTGCGGATGGGCCGTGCTAGATCGCCGACGACGCGTACCGTCGGCACGTCGAACACAGCCTTCGCGTGCTCAGTGAGCTCGCGAAGTGTCATGGCCGCGGGCAGCTTGCCCACGCGGCCCAAACCGAACACTCTACCCTTGAGGTCCATCGGGTAGAGGTCATAGGCCACCTCCTCGTAGGGGTGGGCCTTCAGCATCGCAGTAACCGCTTTGCGCTGCACGCTAGCGGTTACGATCGTCTCCACGCGTACCTCTTGTACGCGTTCCAGCTTCCCAACTTCCCCGATAAACGGAGTCGCCCCTTCCTGCGGCAGGAACGTCCCCGTCCCGGGGATATTGAAGCTGCAGGAGCTGTATTGGCCAATGCCGCCTGCTCCAGCCTTAAATAGGGCATCCAGCACGACTTGATGATGCGTCTCAGGTACGAAGACGACGAGCTTCTGCAGCTTCTCCGTATGTACATCTTCCAAGTGCGTCATTTCTGTTAGGCCAAGTTGTTCCGAGAGCAAATCATTAACGCCGCCTTCTGCCACATCCAGATTCGTATGGGCAATATACACAGCGATATCATTCTTAATTAATTTCTCGTATAAACGACCTGCTGGTGTTTCTGTTTGCAGATGAGCCAGAGGTCTGAAAATAATCGCATGATGCGCGATAATAAGGTTGGCTTTGGATTCAATAGCCTCATCAACAACGGCATCTGTTACATCAAGGGCAACAAGCACTTTCGTGATCTCTTTCTGAAGGGAGCCGAGCTGTAGGCCGATCTTATCATCTGCCATCGCGTAATGCTTAGGAGCCAGCTGTTCAAATAGCTGGATTACGGTTTGACCTTTTGCAAGCATGCAAGTACCTCCTTTATTTCCTGCATTTCTTGGCTCACTTGCTCTGCTTTTGCAATAGACGCTTCTGCCGTGGACAGCTTTAACTGATCTACGATCATGGCAAGTTTCTTCAGTTCACTTTCCCACTTCATAAACCAGACCTCAGGAGCCTCATTAATTAAATAAGGCCCCATCTGTTGCAAGCGTTCCTTCGATATGGTGAATCCACCTGAAAGTTGACGCTCTTCATAAAGTGCTCCTAATGTGCTGCGTTCCGATTCTGAGACTGCCACTGCTGTTAGAATCTCATAGATTTTGCCGTCTTCTTCAAGGATAGTCTCTGATTCCAACTTCCAGCCATTGGCTAGCAGCCAACGGCGCACATGATCTTCACCCACATTCGGTTGTAAAATCAAATGCTGAACGCCTGGAAGCTTCGATTTACCTGCCTCTAAAATGCTCGCCATCAAGCTGCCGCCCATGCCAGCGATCGTGATGACATTCACTTCACCGGCTTCAATTACGGCAAGACCATCACCCGATCTGACTTGAATGACTTTAGATAAACCACTTTCGAGCACCTGTCTTTGCGCTGCCTCGAAAGGTCCAGGGTTTACTTCCCCTGCTACCGCAGCTACGATAATCCCTTGCTGCGCCAAATAGGTTGGCAATAAAGCATGATCCGAACCAATGTCGGCTACTTTTGAGCCCACTGGCACGCGATCAGCAATCATTTGAAGTCTTTTCGATAATTTAACCATATGCTACATTACCCACTCTACCCATTTTTTTCGCAGCAAAAATAATGCTACGCCTACTGAAACTAATTTGGCTGTAAAAGATATTTGAATGAGACGCGAGCTCATTTCGATATCCACAAGGAATGTCATGGCCTCAGGAATAAACCAAACCAAGCCTCCTACTAGCATGAGCACGCTAGCCGCTTGTTTATTCGTGTGATGTGCAAGCCAAGCCATCCATATGAGTACAACACTTACAGGAACCCAGCTTAATTCAAGTGAAAACCAAGCAGGATGCTCTAATTTTTGCATCAACAACCAACTATATGTCCCTACTAGCCCAAGCCATCCACAAATTTGGAAAATCGCCATTCGACCAATCAAGCCATTAAATAACCAAATACAACTGCAAAATGCCAAATATCCGATATACGTAGTTGACGTGTGGATACCCGACATATCCATTATATGTAACCCCAAAAGTAACATAGCAATAGATGCTATGCCGCACAAGACATAGGCAATGACAGGCGTACGACTAAATTGTCTGTATGCGACTGCATAACAAATGATGACAAAAAGTGTGGAAATACCGATTTGCATTGGCAATCCAAAAGAGTTAAAATTAAGAGCAGATAAGGCAAGAGCGGCAATTACCGCTAATGCGAACAACCATATTTTCCAATTACTGTTTGTTACAGCTGTAGCCGAAACACCCAAAAGTGAAGCCGGTTTAGGGGTCAAATCATCCACATACAAATTCATTAGAAAATCGCAATAATGCTCGGGAAGCAATTTGCTCCGGCGCCAATGATCGATTTCTTTTACTATTACTTTTCTTCTCTCAGCATCCATCTATTCGCTCACCTTCCTAGCTACTTTATCGGTGATTCAATGCTCAGATTTTAGTGAATTTTTATGAAAAACCGCAAAAAAAGACCCCGCCGAATTTGGCAGGGCCCACTCCAAGCGATTTTATTCCAAAAAGTCCTTCAAACGTTTGCTACGGCTTGGATGTCTTAATTTCCGCAAAGCTTTTGCTTCAATTTGACGAATCCGTTCCCTTGTAACACCGAATACTTTACCGACTTCTTCTAATGTTCTTGTACGTCCATCATCAAGTCCGAAACGTAAGCGAAGCACATTCTCTTCTCTTTCAGTTAACGTATCCAGTACGTCTTCAAGCTGCTCTTTCAGAAGCTCGTATGCCGCTGCATCCGCTGGCGCTAGCGCCTCTTGATCCTCGATAAAATCCCCTAAATGTGAATCATCTTCTTCACCAATCGGTGTTTCTAATGAAACAGGCTCTTGTGCAATTTTCATGATTTCACGAACTTTATCCGTGCTTAAATCCATCTCTTTCGCAATTTCCTCTGGCGTAGGTTCGCGCCCCAATTCTTGCAGCAATTGACGAGAAACACGAATCAATTTGTTAATCGTTTCAACCATATGTACCGGAATCCGAATCGTTCTCGCTTGATCCGCAATGGCGCGAGTAATCGCTTGACGAATCCACCAGGTCGCATAGGTACTGAATTTGTAACCTTTGGTATGGTCGAACTTCTCCACAGCCTTAATAAGACCCATATTACCTTCTTGAATCAAATCAAGGAACAGCATGCCGCGACCTACATAACGTTTGGCGATACTGACAACGAGTCGAAGATTAGCTTCTGCTAAACGACGCTTCGCTTCCTCATCCCCATTTTCAATACGTTTAGCCAACCCCACTTCGTCTTCCGCGGAAAGAAGCKGTACGCGACCAATTTCTTTCAAATACATCCGAACTGGATCATTAATTTTAATCCCCGGCGGCAAAGCCAGATCATCATCGAAGTTAAATTCATCGCGCTCGTTTTCTTCCGGATTCATCGAATCTTCATCTGACTCATTCCCCACATCAATACCTTGTTCGGAAAGTTGTTCAAAGAACTCATCGATTTGCTCAGGATCCTGATCGAAGGGAGCTAATTTCTCCATGATATCCTTGTAAGTTAGTGAGGWCCGTTTTTTCCCCTGCTCTATAAGTTGGTCTTTCACCTGGTCCAGGGTCAATTCTGTCTCTAATTCTGTACGCTGATCATTCGCCATGGTACGGACTCCCTCCTCCCTAGTCATGTCAGTTTAGCTAAGATAACTTCAACTGTTTTTCTAGGGCAATAATTTCAATTGCAATTTGTGCAGCTCTAAGATGGTCTCCCTCGCGTACTGCGCGAGCTTGTTCTTCTTTCTTACGTTCAACTTCTTCTTGCATTGGAACTTTGCGAATTTGGCGAATATAGTCGTCAATCACTTGTTCATTTAGTCCATGACCAGCTCCCATCATTACGATGGAACTAGCCAAGCTCTCCAGCTGTTCGTCTTGCAGCATGGCAATGTATCGGCTTGCATCGGGCTCTAAATACTGAGCGTAGTAAGCATATAAATAAGCAGCTAAGACTGCGTGAGCTTCAACATTAAACTGGTCACCTAATTGCGCTTCAACATGAGCACATACGTCACGATCGTGCATCATTACAGCTAAAATCAAACGCTCTGCATTATGATATGCAGGTAGTAACGAGGGCGTTTTTTTCTTAGTTCGTTCCGCTGCTCTCCCATTATTCATAACATTATTCCACAGAATTGGTTTATTATCCCCATCTGGTCGGTTTTTTTCCGATTGCAATAAGATTTCATGGAGATCTAACTTCATAGCTTCATAAGAAGAATCAGGAAACTCTGAAGCTAACTGTTTGAGATAATGTTCACGTTCCATAGGAGATTGCAACTGGCTAATTAATTTCACAGCGGATTGCAGATAACGTAGTCGTTCACCGTCCTCATGCAATTTAAAATTTTTGCGGATGTATAAGAGCTTATATTTCATCGATGGCACGGAAGCTCCAATGATCTCCCTTGCGAATCGGTCAAACCCATATTGGCGAACATAATCATCTGGATCTTTGCCATCTGGCAGCATCGCAACCGTGACGCGGCTTCCGGTCTCTTCCAATAAAGGAATACTCTTGAAAGCTGCAGATTGTCCTGCATTATCACCATCATAGCAAATGACGATTTCATCCGCGTTGCGGTTCAATAAGGCAGCATGCTCTTTGGTTAATGCCGTGCCCATCGTCGCAACACCATTGGTAATCCCCGCTTCCCACGCTTTGATCAAATCCACATACCCTTCGAAAATAACGGCTTGCTGAAGCTTTCGCATATTCGGCCGGGAAAGGTGCAGATTGTACAAAGTCCTACTTTTATTGAAAAGGATGGATTCGGGACTATTCAAATATTTGGGTTGCGCATCCCCCATGGCTCTGCCGGCAAATGCGATGACCTTGCCCGTAGAGTCGCAAATAGGGAACATGATACGTTCACGGAATTTGTCCACGTACCCATGGCCTTCATGTTTGGCAGAAATCAAACCGCCTTTTTCCATTAGAGCTAAATCAAATCCTCGTTTGTCCAATTGTTGAACAAGCGTGTCCCACATTAACGGTGCGTAACCAATCTGGAACGTATCAATCAGCTTATCGGAGATCCCTCTAGAGGTCAGATAGCCTTTTGCCGCTTTACCTTGATCAGTATTACCCACAACATAATGATAGAATTTGGCTGCAAATTCATAGGCCTTTAAAAGGGTAGCTTTTTCTTGCTGCTGCTCATTCTGCTCGTCAGATACCTCTTCCCAAGTAATTGGGATATCTGCGTCTTCTGCAAGCTTCGTAATCGCTTCTGCAAAGCTTAAGCCCTCGATTTCCATAATGAAACGAATTAAGTTCCCGCCTGCCTGGCATCCAAAGCAACGATATATCTGTTTCTCTGGTGTAACCGTAAACGAAGGACTTTTCTCCGAGTGGAAAGGACATAGTCCCTTCATATAATGCCCTTGTTTGCTTAAATGTACGTGCCTGCCAATGACATCTACGATATCATGGCGCTTCAGTACAGCCTCAATAACCTCTTCAGGTATGCGCCCGTACCTCATTTCAATCCACCTACAATTCAGGTCGCTTTTCCGACTAATTACTATTCGCTACTTGTTTTCGATTTCCTGCAATTTTTTTAAAAGATTTGTCAAACCATGTAGAAAATTTTTGCGATCCGTCTCTGTAAAGGGTTTTGGCCCCTTCGTGTGCTTACCATTTCTTCGCATTTTGGCGGAGGCATGGCGGCGTTCCAACAGATAATCAATCGAACTATCGGTATATTCCTGCCCCCGATTCGTCAAACAAATCGAACCCTTCGCTAAACCTAACGCGGCGAGTCCAAAGTCTTGTGTTACCAGAATATCACCTGACCGAATCTGATTGGCAATATATAAATCGACAGATTGATCGGAACGATCTACTTGAACTACCTTCACGCCTGGACTTTCCTTCATCTTATGATCGAATGAAGCAACTAGAACAACTTGTACGCCAAACTGTCTACCTGCCTGTTCGATTTCCGACTTTACAGGACAAGCATCGGCATCAACGATAATACTTCTTGCACTCAAGTGTCAGCCCCTGCCTTCAGAAGAAATCTCACCGTACTATTATATACGATGGACTTGCAAAAAATCCTGCAAGCCAGAACATAAAAGCTTACTAGATATGTTCAATGTGATCMATTATTAAACTGGCTGTTTCTTCAACAGCACGGTTTGATACATCAAAGATGACACACCCGATTTTACTCATAATTTTATCAGCAAAATCCAGTTCTATTTTAATACGTTCTACATTCGCATAGGTTGCATTTTCTGCAAGTCCAAGTGTACGAAGTCTTTCCTGGCGAATTACATTTAACTTATCAGGGTCAATGCGCAGGCCAATAATCTTATCCTTTGGCACGGTATAAATGGCAGCAGGCGGCTGCATTTCCGGAACTAACGGCACATTCGCCACTTTCAATCTTTTGTGTGCCAAATACATGGATAACGGTGTTTTGGACGTACGTGATACCCCTAATAGAATAATATCGGCTTTCTGAATGCCGCTAAAATCTCGACCATCATCATATTTAACGGCAAACTCAACGGCTTCGACTTTCTTGAAATAATCTTCATCCAGTGGATGGATCATCCCAGGTTGTCTGCGCGGTTCTTGCCGCAATGCGTTTCCTAACGTCGTCACAACAGGTCCAAGCAAATCGATATAGGGAATATCATATTGTTTCGCTTTCGTAATCAAATCATCCCGAAGTTCGGGGATAACTAGCGTAAATACAACGATTCCTCCATGCGTTCGAATCCCATTGATCACTTTATCAATACCCTCGAAATCGTGAATAAAAGGAGCACGTACGATTTCAACAGGCACTGGATGAAATTGCATAGCAGCTGCCCGAACGACAGATTCTCCTGTTTCACCGACAGAATCCGAAACAACATAAACACGAGTAGGTTGTGGATGTTCCATCTTCCTAACCCCTTTCAGCAGGGACAGACCCTACACTAGCATTTGTATGTAAAGAACATCAGAACAGAACGACAGCATGAGAAAAACCTCACCGATATGCGGACAGCACAAGGGCGAGGTGTTTTCCACCACATCATAACAAAGGGAGAAACACATGTCAATTGAAGCACATATTCATTTAAATATTGTATTTCTCCATTTGTTCAATAAATCCTCTTGCTTTCCACTGTACACCGATATGAATGTCCATGTAAGCACGCATGCATTGCTTAAGCTGCTCTTTGGTCTCCTCTTTCACTTGAACGGAACCCAATCTGCGCATATCCATTCTTGGAAAAAGTCTAAGCAGTTTCTGCGCACCTTCACCAATGGCAATCGCAGAGGCATCTTTATATCGACAGCGGCTACATAACGTACCACCCATATTTGGGCCGAAAGTCGTGATTCCAGCGGTTTCACCACAAGCAACACAGGCATCCGTTATTGGTAAATAACCAGCTAAATCAAACATTTTCATTTCATACAAATGGGTGACAATTTGCATGTCCTTATTATCTTCGATTGCCATCAAACCAGCCTTAAGCTGTTCGAATATGTAGTTATTCCCCTCTTCATCACCCAGCATACGATCCGTCATCTCTGCTAAATAGGAAGCATAGGCAGATTTATGCAAGTCTTCACGTAGAGCATGATGAGCCTCAATAATTTCGGCACCGTTAAGAGATCCCATCTGACCTCGTTGTTTAAAAAAAACAAAATCGCCGTACGTAAACAGCTGCGTAACGGCGCCATGTTTGCTTTTCAGTTTCTTCGCTCCGCGAGCCATAACTCCTACTTTCCCCAGCTCGGGGGTGAATAAACGAATAATTTTGTTACCTTCTCCGTAGTCCATGCTACGAATGACAATTCCTTGAACGCTATGCAGCAAATAGCTTCCCCCATGAATGCCGCTCTGAATATACGAATTCTTTATATCACATATTCAGACCATCGAGCGGCTCTTCGTTACTTTGATCCTCTTCTTGCACTTCTGAATCCATGCCAGGTTCTCCCGTTACTTGTTTGTACAGCAGATAGGCGTCCACATCACCGGTCTTTGAAAAATACGTCCACGAAAAATCTTTCATGTTCAGCATCCTCCCCATCGAACGTGATGTTCATAGGATGTGCATTAGGCGCCTCAGTATGCGATGTAAAAACTGGAACTCTTAGGAAAAAAATTTACTCGTGACGGAAACCGAGATCTCGAAGGACTCTGTCTTGATTTCTCCAGTCTTTCTTGACTTTCACCCATAATTCCAAGAATGTTTTGGAACCCAGTAGTGTTTCAATATCCCGACGGGCTTGTCGCCCAATTTCTTTCAGCAACGCACCTTGTTTACCGATGACAATTCCTTTTTGCGACTCACGCTCCACGAAAATGACCGCGGAGATATGAACGATTCCATTCGGTTCGACACGCATATCTTCAATCTGGACGGCAATAGAGTGTGGAATTTCTTCCCTTGTCATATGCAAAATTTTCTCGCGTACAAGCTCCGCACACACGAATTGCTCCGGGTGATCGGTAATTTGATCCGCAGGGTAATATTGAGGTCCTTCCGGCAAGTAGCGAATAATTTGCTCGAGAAGCGTCGTTACATTGTTCCCTTTCAACGCAGATACAGGTACGATTTCAGCGAAATTGTACAGGTCTTTGTAATTCGTAATAATGGCAAGCAGCGCCTCAGGCTGAACGAGGTCGATTTTATTTAAGACCAAAATGACTGGCGTTTCAATATGCTTTAACTGCTCGATAATATAACGGTCTCCACCACCTATACCATCTGCAACGTCAACTAAAAATAATACAGCATCTACTTCACCAAGTGTCCCATGAGCAACTTTACTCATGTAATCGCCTAGCTTAGATGTTGGTTTATGGATACCTGGTGTGTCTAGAAATACAATTTGCCCATTATCCGAAGTATATACGCCATGGATCTTATTTCTAGTTGTTTGAGGCTTATCTGACATGATCGCAATCTTTTGTCCGATAATTTGGTTCATTAGTGTTGATTTACCGACATTCGGGCGTCCGATAATCGCGACAAACCCTGACTTAAATTCTTTTTTGGCCACTTCTACTTATCCTCCATTTGTGTGCAAATCTTTCGTTGTAAAAGCGCCTGGCAATAAAGCAGCCACCGTCGTTTGAACGAAAGCTCCTTTGAGATTACTCAAATAAACAGGCATTTCCGGTTCGCACAATTCAATTAATACTTGTCGACATACGCCGCATGGCGAAATCGGCCCTTCCGTATCTCCAGTTACCGCGATTGCTTGAAAGGATCCCCTCGGATGCCCATCTGCAATAGCACGGAATAACGCAGTTCTCTCGGCACAATTCGTCGGTCCATAGGCTGCATTTTCGACATTACACCCTAAATGCACATGTCCATTCGCGTCCAATAATGCGGCACCGACCTGAAAGTTAGAATAAGGCGTATAGGCTCGCTTCATCGCTTCTTTGGCGAATTCAATGAGTTCTTGCGGATTCATAGCCATCCCCACCCCTTTTAGTAATAGTTAAGTTATAGCATGTTTAAGCATGAAAAAGCGAGGAGCGTCACGACAATACCAATTATTGCCCCCAAAAAAAGCGCTGGGAAAGGCCTTGTTTTCTTATCATACAAGACAATAAGGATAAGAATAGACAGCGTATACCCAAGTAACGCGGCGATTGTTTCGGTGACTAATACCAATATGACAGTAGCAATCGCAAAGGCGATAGCTGTTAATAAACTGGGTCTAACTAGTTTCCCTTTGTCCGAGAACCTTGTCTCAATCACGATAACAGTTAGCATGACTAGTGCAATCAAGATCCATATCGCACCCGCTGACATCGGAGTTTCTTCGAGTCTGGCATGCCTTAACAATCGGTCGACTGGCTCATAGAAAACAACTAAGCCGACAACGATTGCAAACATAGCAGACACCAATACGGACGCCGCGGCGACGTCCTTMGCAATTTTGGCTAGCGGATGGCGGTCTGGCATAGCTAGATCCACCGTTTTCTCGACAGCCGTATTAATTAATTCTGTGACAATCATAAGAGTGACGGCCAACAAAATAAACAAAATATCAGTTTTGGATAAATGAATGAAAAGAGCTGCTAATAACACAAGAAACGCAACGGAAAAATGAAATTTCATATTTCGCTGCGTATCTAGTGCATATTTGATTCCTTCATAGGCATACCGAAAACTTCTGCGCCATTTACGGAAGCCGCTTGACATTAGCGTGTCAAGCCTGCCTTCTGCAAAATGTCCTCCTGTTTAGCGAACATCACTTTCTCTTCTTCTTCACTCTGGTGATCATATCCAATCAGATGCAAGAAGCCATGGACAAATAGAAATCCAAGCTCTCGTTCGACAGAATGACCATATTCTTCTGCTTGCGCAATCGCACGTGGTACGGAAATAATAATATCGCCAAGCGGCTCGATGAACGCCTCTGATACGGTTTCGCCTTCTTCAAGCTCTCCCTCAGAATCGTCACCATCATCTTCATAGTTAATCTGAATCTCATCATCCCCAAATTCACTCATCGCAAAGGAGAGAACATCTGTAGGCTTGTCTAAATTGCGATATTGCTTGTTCAAATCTTGGATCGTCTCRTCATCAACGAACGTGAGGGCAACCTCACCTTCGGATACACCTTCAATCTCACCTGCAAGCTTGAGAAGCTCCTCGAGCTTTTCAATGAACGCAGGCGAGATTTCTTTCTCTTCCTGTTCACTGCTCCATGCTAATGTCAAATCTACACTTGCCATAGGGATAAGCCCTCCTTCTTATGCTCCTGGCTTCTTAKCCGTTAATTCACTTGGATATTCAATGCGAGAATGGAAGATGCCTAACAAAGTTTCATTCAATGTTTTGGCGATCTTATCAAGCTCCTTCAATGTGAGGTCACATTCGTTGAATTGACCATCGTCCAAGCGTGATTTAATAATTTTGGTTACCATGGAATCGATTTGTTCAAGGGTCGGGTTACGCAATGAACGTACCGCTGCCTCCACACTATCTGCAATTCCGACAATAGCCGCTTCCTTCGATTGTGCTTTAGGCCCAGGATAACGGAAATCCTCTTCACGTATCCCTTTCTCACTATTCTCTTCTTCAGCTTGCTTCTTCGCTTTATGATAGAAAAAGTGCAGTAGCGTTGTCCCATGATGCTGTTCAGCGATATCGCGGATCGGTTTAGGCATTTTATAATCCTTCAGCATATCAACACCATCGCGCGGATGCGCAATAATAATGGACTTGCTAAGATTCGGATCTATACGATCATGCGGATTCTCGATATTCGTTTGATTTTCAATAAAGTAGCTAGGCCGTTTGGTTTTGCCAATATCGTGATAGTACGAACCTACCCGGCACAAAAGCCCATCTGCCCCAATGGATTCAGCAGCCGCTTCGGACAGGTTGCCCACCATCACACTGTGATGATACGTACCTGGTGTTTCCGTTAACAGCTTGCGAAGCAGTGGATGATTCGGATTCGAAAGCTCTACCAGCTTAAGCGGGGACAAGATTCCGAATGAAGCTTCAAAAAACGGAAGCAGCCCGATGACGAAAACGACGGTTACCAGTCCTCCAGCAGTAGCGAAAGACAGAGACATCAGTGCTTCTCGTTGTTGAAAGTGGTCTTCCATCAAAAGCATCGCCGTGATCGTTAACATGGAGAAAAAGGCGATCATTAAGCCGGCTTTCAAAATAGTCGCACGCTGACTTGCACGTTGAATCGTAAATACACCGCTAAAACAAATAACTAAGCTAACTAAGCCAAACCGGAAATCGAATAACGCATCGTGTTCTGTATTAAAAATAATACTAGCAATTGTAGAGAACAAAACCGATGAAATAAAAGCAAGCGGTGCATCCAGTAATATAGCGATTAAGATGCTGCCGAGTGCTGTCGGTGCCAGATATCCGATAAATGGATAATCAAAATTCTGGAGCAGCGAAATGATTTTCATACCAGCAATATTCAACACGAAGATGAGAACAAGCATAACCAGTTGTGAATTATTGTATTTGACCTGTAAGTTACTCTGTCTAACAAATATAAAGATCGCAAAGGACAAGAGTGCACAAAGGATACCAAGGCCGAGCTGAGGCAAATGATTCGCTTTATCCTTTAGCAGCTTCAACTTCTCCAACCGCGTGTATATTTCTTCCGTAATGACATCTCCGGCTTTAACCAGGACATCATTCTTATTAATAAAAACGGTCTTCATGTTGCCCCGTGCTTGTCCTTTCGCATCATCGGTACCTTTTTGATCAAAGAATTTATTCGGGGTAATCAACGCTCTGGCTATCTCGGTTACCATCTCGCGAGACGTATTCTTCGCTAAGTTAGACGTATTCACCACTTCTGCAACCTTAGCCCTGGCTGTTTGTGCATCCAAGATTTCGTCAATCATCAGCTTGGTGACAATATCTTTCGTCACAATACGCATGTCCGCGAGCTCTTCCTTGGTCAAGCGAGGCAGTTTAAAATAAACCTCTTCTGGAAGCGGATATTTCTGGTCCGATAGTCCGAGTTGAATTTGTTCCAGCAACAAATCATTATATTGCCCACTATTGCGCAATGATTTAATGGCATCATTCGTCAGATCACTTATAAGTTGTGGAATGACACGGCGGTAAATGCTGACCTTGTCATCGAACTTCACTTCTTCATCGGCGTTGATCTGAGATAATTTATCAAAAATAGCATCACTAATAACTTCATTCTTGAGATTAACGATCCGATAAACAGGTTGAACGCGCTTCGCAGCATCTTCTTTGGCTTGCTCTGTTGCGACAGCGTTCTCAATCTGCTCTGGCGCATAAATCGTCTTCTCACTCTTCATACCTAAGGTAATGTCGAAAACTTGTGGAACGAGCTTAGCATACAATGTGACATAGAATATCAATCCCAATATGAGAAACAAGATTACTCTTAAGCCTGTATTGTATTTCCATCCGCTCAGCCGGTAATGAAATTTGCCCTTCATTTGCACTTCATTTTTCATTACGGAGGTCATTCCTCTCTATCTGTCCAACCTACATCATTACTTATTCATTTCATCGTTATAGGCAACAATTATTTTCTGTACAAGTGAATGACGTACAACATCACCTTCATCAAAATAAATAAACCCTAGTTCTTCAATACCACTAAGAATACGGGACGCTTCAACCAAGCCAGATGACTTTCCTCTGGGTAAATCGATCTGTGTCACATCGCCTGTAATGACCATTTTGGAACCGAAACCAAGTCTCGTTAGGAACATTTTCATTTGCTCTGGCGTCGTGTTCTGTGCCTCATCCAGAATGATAAAGGAATCATCCAACGTACGCCCTCTCATATAGGCTAATGGGGCGATTTCGATGAGTCCTCGCTCTAGTGACTTCGCAACTTGCTCAGGCCCTAGGACATCATTAAGAGCATCATACAATGGGCGTAAATAAGGGTCAACTTTTTCCTGTAAGTCCCCTGGCAGAAACCCTAAACTTTCCCCTGCTTCGACAGCTGGACGTGTGAGGACAATACGTTTGACAGCCCCTTCTTTCAATCGCGTCACGGCAAGAACAACAGCTAAATACGTCTTACCTGTTCCTGCTGGACCTATCCCAAAGACAATATCTTTCTTCTTGATCGTGTCCACATACTTCTTCTGCCCAATCGTTTTGACACGAATCGGCTTTCCTTTATGTGTGGATGTAATTTCACCTTTGAACAGATCCAATAGTTGTTCTGCTTTCATTTGCTTCGCTAACTCAACGGCATATAGAACATCTCGCTCAGTTACCGTGTAATTATTACGAATCAGCTGCAGCAGAACTTCAAAAAGCTGCTGAAGTGAGTTCACTTCCGCAGCTCTGCCTTGAATTGTGATTTCGGCTTCGCGCGTAAAGATTTGAGCTTCAATTTCCCGTTCGATGATATGTAAGAATTTATCCTGCGGACCAAACAAAGCTAGTCCTTCATTTGGATTTTTCAATGTAATTTTTACAGATTGCGCATTTTCTATCAACAGGGCCTCATTCTCCTTGTGTCACTATTGGTTGTTCTTCAGCAATATTCTCTTCGACCTCAAAATGAACGTCTATATAAATTTTACCATTCTCTGTTTTTTCATGCAAAATTTTTTCTCCAACGATCCTTGCATCCTCGCCTGCAGCAGCCAATAATTTGGCTCTAGCTTGCTCTAAACCCACCTTTTTCGCGTTCGCTGCTTCCACTGGCTCTTCGACGACATGTACCTCCATTATTTTCTCATGAAGCCATCCTAGAGGGATTGAAAAGGAGCGCCAAGCTAATGTTTTGCGATCAGGTATCGTTTCAAATTGTTCGAATGCCGTCTTCCCATAGCCTGTAAGCTGCAACGCTCTTGAACCTACTACGAGATAACTTCGATGTTCGGTTTCACCCGTGAAGACCTTATATTGTTTCGTAAGCGGAGCTTCGATTCGGGAGGTATACCAGACCACTCCTTTTATCTTACCATCTGCGACCACGATTTGACTATTTTGCTCATCACCAATCGTACCTGAGATCAAAATAGCCCCTTTGCGCACATAGGTATTCGGTTTAACCATCGGTTTTCCTTTCACCGACTGTATTTCMGTTACGAGCGCACTTTTGGATGCCACAATGTTTCGTGGATTTTTCAATGGATCTTTTCCAGGGATGGTCGCCTCAACAACCTTAATGATAATATGCGTTCCTCGAATTTCGACGCCAACCCACGCTGCACTAGGAAGTTGCTGCTGAATAGCACGAGAGAGCTCCTCGGTCTTGTCCAACTTAAATTTCCACTGAAACTTATGGATGCCTTGCTTGGATGCAGCCTGCAAAATGTCAGACGATGCAATTCGGTCATTACCGTCTACTGACACTTGCCACACCAATGACGTGAGCACATAGAGACTAATAATAAAAGCAGCTATACCGCCAAATAACACTTTTCTCCGTCCAATTTTATCCATAAAAAATGGCAGCCCAAATCGCTCCACCACGTGTACTCTGCAGCCTGTCCGTTTCAAAAGCGGCCGAAGTCGGAAGAAATCTTTGATAAGAATGCACAGCTCCAGCTTCCCATCTTTGCCAGTTTGAATATCCCAAATGGAGAAGCCCCCCACCACCATGGGACGAATCAACCTTTCGCAGTCCTTGCCTCTAATTTGTATGCGTACATAGCCACGCAAACGGGCAATGAATAGGGATTGTTTCATGACTCAGCCTCCAGTTCTCATTCGCACTACCACTACATTAAGGCATATATTTTACATGATCGATGATGCCTTCAATGAATACTTCTTCTGAAAGAATCGCTCTTATGACCAACTGTTGGCCGCATACTTCCAGCGTTCCTTTCGATAACTCCAGCTTCAGAATCTCACTGGAAAAATGCAGTACGCCCCGGTGATTCTCAACATATAGCTGTACGTTGCCGATCATCGTGATTCGCGGCAAATCCTGTACAACATCTTGGGGAAGATCAAGGATCTTGGCCGTGAACTGGTTCCATTTGCGGGTCAAGCGACGCATAGCTGGGCAGTACCCCCTCTAACTAGAAGATCGAGAATGCAGAAAAAGCGCATAGACTTTCTACCAAATTATGCGACAGCAGCCGCTTTTATGCYGAATAAACGACTGCACCATACACTTCGGACATATGAGTAATTGCTTGGCATGGACGCAGAGGATCAGGCACGGGATCTCGGAGGTCGGACGTTGTTGGTGGTGTTAATAGGCTTAGAGAGACAAGTACTTTTCACTTTTGTTTAACTGGAAAATGTACATCTATTTATGARAAATCCTCTCAAAAATTCGATTTAAATGTAAAACATGTAGTTAAAACAGCTACTTTTGTTCAGATCGGGTAAAATGGTTAAAATTAACTGCAGGTTTTCCATCTATGTTGGGA
>NZ_JBFTPF010000070.1:0-26755 GCF_056398345.1 Paenibacillus sp. 01T442 | reverse complement strand
GTGTGAAATGGGGTTTTTGGTAATTTATTTACAATTTTTATCGACAAATTCTTTATGCTATTTACGAATTGGAATGGAGGATTAATATGACACATGCCGATTTACAAAACATGGATGTTTCAGAACTATTTAATGTATTCGGCATGTGTCATATTAATCCTCCATTCCAATTCGTAAATAGCATAAAGAATTTGTCGATAAAAATTGTAAATAAATTACCAAAAACCCCATTTCACACAGAACATTCCTATGCAGCTCACGTCTAATTGAATAGGAGTGAGCTGGAGGGATTAGATGAGAAAATGGCGGTTGGCGAAACACTGTAGAATGAATATAACCATGAGGAGTGAGAAATGAATCTAATGACCCCAAAATATGTAGCGATCCTTATATGTGTGTTGATCGTAGGTTTAGGGTGTGGTTATTCGATCGAAAGACTCACTATAAAGCCAGATACTGAGCTAACCATGGAACCAAATCCTTCTCTTAAAGTAGAGAGCACAGCTACGCCAAACGTTGCACAGATAAGTGCGAATTTAATGGATAGAGACACCTTATTGCGCATATTATCAAGAGTTCATGATAGTACGGAAGGTTACGAATATACGGAAGCGCAGTTAAAAGAGCTTCAGGCAAATCAAGAAAATAAAGATTATAGCAAGGTCCTGCAAAAGTTTATCCAGTCAAGATTAAAGCAAGAAATCACTTCTTTTCAAACGATCAGTAAATCGGTAAATCCCCGTTCTGTTCTCCTAACAACTAGTGATCAACGTGCCTACATGGTCTATATGAAAAAAGATTATTCTCATGATGGGATTTGGATTATAAGTGGTTTTATGGATTATATGCCACAAGAGAATCAAATGAATGAGATCTATACATCGGTTCCACTAGCAGGAGCATCTGGCGATGTAAAGGAGTGGGCACAATCATTATTGAAACAGCCGGAGTGGAAAAAAGAGTATCGTACTTTTGGTGATCGCACATATGCATTGATCAAGTCATCCTCGTCTTATTCTGATTCTGTAGAGTTGGAGGAGGTCATGCTATCGGCCGGAGAAGTGTATATTTCCTATCAGTCATATCAATATGCCGCGAATAGTAATAAGGATCTCATCAATGATTATTTGTTGTTGGAATTAAAAGGACCAGGTATTAGGGACGTTATCTTTCAGAATACCTACTCCAATTTCCCGCTTGTAGGGGGGAAGGAGCCTGTTCCTGGAGATGAGGGAACGCTCTCACATTTGAAGGAGAGTATTGTTTTGGATCAGAAATTCATGGAGCTAGCTGCTATGGGGAAACTTCGAGGAATCGAATATGGCATCGGTGCTACAGAAGCTGAAGTAATAGCAAAATGGGGGAAGCCTCATGAAATCGGCTCAAGGCAAGTAGAATACCAACAATGGTATAATTATCAATTATACTTCTGGCCGCMAGATCAGAAGATCGGTGCCATGCGGATTCTGGGCGCTTCCGTGCCGTACACACTGCCTCAAATCAAGAAGGCGTTGGGAAACCCAACAAGTGAAACGAATGGGGTAGATGGTATTTGGAGCTTATTGTACCAAGCTGGTGACTATGAATTGTATGTCAACGCTACGACCAAAGATGGGCAAGTTGAATCCGTGATGTTGAAAAAGAAAGAGTAGCTGATCTGAAATGCATGGAGTTGGAAACCGTGGAGGGGGATTAGTTTTGAAGGCGGTTGTCTACAAGAAATATGGCAGTCCGAATGAACTGATTTATACAGAAGTGGAAAAGCCGCAGCCAAAAGATCATGAAGTATTGATTAACGTACATGCTGCGGCATCCATTAATTCATGGGATTGGGATTTGCTGCGAGGTACGCCGTTCCTAGTGCGAATAGGCGGCGTTCGTAAGCCCAAATTCGCCATACTCGGAGCAGATATTGCAGGGCGTGTTGAAGCGGTTGGCAAAGCAGTAAAGCAGTTTGTTCCTGGAGACGACGTATTCGGAGATATTTCAGGCTGTAGTTGGGGCGGATTTGCGGAGTATGTGTGTGCGTCAGAATTGGCTTTGTCAAAGAAACCAGCCCATATAACCTTTGAAGATGCCGCGGCTATCCCCCAAGCCGCAGTCCTCGCCTTTCAAGGTTTACGCGGCAAAGGAGTTATACAAAAAGGCGATAAGGTATTAATCAATGGCGCGGGTGGGGGTGTTGGAACATTCGCGATTCAACTAGCCAAATTATTTGGAGCAGAAGTGACAGCGGTCGACAGTGCATCTAAGTTGCCAAAACTCCAAGCGCTTGGAGCGGACTACGTCATGGATTATAGAAAAAAGGATTACACCACAAGTGGTGAAAAGTATGACTTTATTCTTGATGTCATGGGTAATCGGTCGATATTCGACTGTAAACGTGCCTTAAACGCAAATGGTCAGTATGTGATGGTGGGAGGCACGATGCCTCGGATTTTTCAAATGATGTTTCTTGGACCCCTGATCTCATGGATAGGAACGAAGAGAATGGGGCTCTTAATGCACAAACCAAATCCTGCGGATCAAAATGAATTGATGGCGCTTTGGGAGGCAGGGAAAATAGTACCTGTCATCTATCGCCAATTTCCGTTAGCTCATGTTGCAGAAGCCTTTAGTTACTTCGGTGAAGGGCAGCACATCGGGAAAGTTATGATTCGTGTACGATGAAAAAAGGCTGATCTCAGTAGATATCCTACTTGAGAACAGCCTTTTTCTATTGGAATGCTACGTACGGCGCATATAAGCAATAACCGTAATCGGTGCAAAGATAGCCACAATGACGATAGCTCCGAACAGTGAAATGGTGAGATCCCAGCCTACCGTACCTTGATTCGCAAGCTGACGAACGGCAGAGACGAGGTGTGAGATCGGATTGATTTTAACAAACCATTGAAGCCAGTTAGGCATCGTATCAACCGGTACGAAAGCGTTAGATAAGAACGTTAGCGGAAACAGGACCAGCATTGAGATCCCTTGAACACTGGATGCTGTGCGAGCAATGACGCCAAAGAAAGCAAAAATCCAGCTAATCGCCCATGAGCAGAAAATGACAAGCAAGGCAGCGATCGCAACATTGGCCAAGCCGCCTTCAGGTCGGTATCCCATGATGAATCCCATGGAGAACGTTAGTACCGTTGCAATGGTATACCGGATGGTATCGGCCAACAAGGCGCCAGCAAGCGGGGCTATACGTGCGATTGGCAATGATTTGAATCGGTCGAAGACGCCTTTATCCATGTCTTCTCGCAGCTGAACGCCGGTCACGATGGAGGTCGTTATCACAGTCTGTACAAGAATACCTGGAATAATAACGGGTAAATAACTTACGACATCACCTGAGATGGCTCCACCGAAAATATAAGTAAACATCAGTGTGAAAATGATCGGTTGAAGCGTGACATCGAACAATTGCTCTGGTGTACGTCGGATCTTCAGCAAACCCCGATAGGCCATCGTAAGCGAATTACGTATGGACTGGCGGAAGCTTGTGTGGTTTTTCAGATGCCGTTCCGAAACGGGTTTAATCGATGTACTCATACTCTTGCCTCCTGTTTATTACTTGTTGCAGTAGGTGTCTCTGCATTGTTCTCTTGTACGCCATGACCTGTAATGGTTAAAAACACTTCATCCAACGTCGGCTTCTGTACACTCATCTCAGCTAAGTGAATGCCTGATTCACGCAGGGAGATAAGTAGATCCGTTACTCGATCAGCGTTCGCCATCGGAGCGGATATCTTGCCAGCAACAACAGTTGAAGCTACTTTGAGAACTTGCTCAACTGTTCTGCGAGCTTGTTCAATATCGGATGGATTTTGAACACTAAGCTGCAAGGATGAGGTACCGACAGAAGCTTTAAGTTCATCTACAGTTCCTTCGGCGACGACGCGCCCACGATCGATGACGGCGATTCGGTCAGCGAGTTGGTCTGCCTCATCTAGGTATTGYGTTGTAAGCAATATCGTTGATCCGGTGTCGACTAGTCGGCGGATTGTATCCCACATCTGGGAACGTGTACGTGGATCTAACCCCGTCGTCGGTTCGTCTAAGAAGATGAGTGGAGGCTGCGCAATAAGACTCGCGGCGAGATCTAGACGACGTCTCATCCCACCAGAGAAATTCTTCAACGGACGCTTAGCAGCTTCGGTTAACCCGAATTCTTCGAGTAATTCCTCTGACTTTTGGCGTGCTTCTTTACGGCTTAGCCCGAGAAGACGTGAGAAAATGATTAAGTTCTCCGTTGCGCTTAACGATTCATCGACGGATGCGTATTGTCCGGTCACCCCGATCAATTGACGAACGATCTGTGACTCTTTCACAACATCGTAGCCGAAGATTTTGGCTGAACCTGCATCAGGTTTAAGAAGGGTTGCCAGCATATTGATTGTCGTCGTTTTACCAGCACCATTCGGGCCTAGAACCCCATAAATCGTTCCCGCCTTCACATTCAAATTCACACCATCTACCGCGCGATTTTCTCCAAAAGTTTTGACAAGTCCTTGCGCTTCAACGGCCCAATCGCCATATTGCGCTTTTCCTTTTCTTTGCAAAGAATCCAAAGTAATTCCTCCTAGATAACAATTGATGACGTGATTGTAACCTACATATTTAAACTGAATGTAAACAAATGTATGTAATTATTGATTTGTCTATTTACATGTAGCAATGAATTAGTGTACTATGACATTAATACAATTTTAGTTTGAGGTGACATCTTTACGATGCTAAAGGAGCGATTAGAATGAGAGTGTACAAAGCATTATTTTTAAAGGATTTTAGGTTAATAAGGTCCGTTTTTTTAATAGGACTTGTCATGAATGCACTCATAATAATACTGACGCTATATCTGGGGATGATAGCAGAGAATACCTTATTTATATTCTTGCCCCTCGTTGCGGCAGTTATTTTTCACGTTTTATATATGCCGATCACACTATTGATCAGTTTAAAAACAGAGGCCAATCAGCTTCATTTGTGGCTGCATAATCAACGACCTGCATCGATATTGATGCTTAGTAAGCTTGGTAATAGTTTAATTATGAATGTTATTTCATTATTGATGTTATATCTAATGTCTGGCCTGTTAATCATTCCTAAGTTCAGATTAATTGAAAAGTATTGGACAGATACATGGTATTCAGGACTACTTATCTTTCTTCATACGATTATGATTTCTATCCTTATTGGGATATGGGTAATCCTACTCTGGGCTTTATACTATTACCTCAAAAATAAAATCGGGCGCTATAGTTGGTTTTTCCTCATTGCTGCTGTTATTGTACCAAGTTGGATGAATACCCTATTTGAAAATACCGCACTCTATCGTGTTTTGACAAAATGGGGAGGCATCACATATCACTTTCCTTCATTTGCAATATCGCCGATACAAACGTATGCAGGTGAATATGTCTATAACTTCCTTATCATCATTGGCTTATTCGCACTGACAGCATGGATCATAGACAACAAAATTGAGGTGTAAGGAATGGAAGAATTTAATGCTTCAAAACCAATTTATCTCCAGCTAGCGGATCGAATTAAACGACAGATTGTAAGTAACGAATTGAAATTAGGTGAGAAGCTGCCTTCAGTTCGGGATATGGGGCTAATATATAGCGTAAACCCAAACACCATTCAGCGTACGTATAGCGAGTTGGAGCGTGAAGGTATTTTGGAAACGAGAAGAGGTCATGGCACTTTTGTTACGGAGAAAGAGGGGCATCTAACTCAACAAAGGGAAAATTTGAAAAATGAACAGATCCTAACCTTTGTCCAGGTTATGCAAGAAATGGGTTTCAGCTCAAATGAAATTATCTCAGGAGTTCAGGATCATTTGAAAAATAGGGATAAAGGAGATGAATAAGATGATTCAATTTACGAATGTTTCTAAAAAGTATGTGAAACAGACCGTGCTCACTAACCTTACCTTTTCGCTTCCTATCGGAAAAATAATTGGTATCGTTGGAGAGAATGGCAGTGGAAAGTCTACGATTTTAAAGCTAATTTCCGGGTTAGCGCATCCCACGAACGGGAATGTCACCGTACTAGGGCAGAAAGTCGACCGACGAATTAGCCATGTTGTATCCTATTTATCCGAGCTGGGTGCGTATTATTCGTTCTTCACAGTAGGTGAAGCAATGAAATTTCACGCTTCGCAGTTTGCCGATTTTAACATGGGAAAAGCGATAGAAATCATGAATTTCATGCGGCTAGAACCGCAGATGATAATAAAAAACCTATCCAAAGGAAATCGAGGACGCTTAAAAATCATGTTAACTTTGGCCAGAGAAGTTCCGTATATTCTGATGGATGAGCCCTTGTCAGGCCTTGACCCTATGGTGCGAGACGCAATTGTGAAAGGAATGATTTCCTATTTGGATTTGGAAAAGCAGTCACTCATTATGACGAGCCATGAGATTACGGAAATTGAATCCTTACTCGATAGCTTCATTGCGATCAAGGATGGTTCCATACTTCGAATGGCTTTTGTAGAGGAGCTATATGAATCGGAAGGTGTTGGTATTACGGATTGGATGAAAAAGGCGTATGTCTAAATGCAATTGGGTCGGCCAGTACTCAAATCTTGATACACGAAGGGTGGAAATGAAATGAATGTAAATCGTGGAACAGCCATCATGGTTGGTATACTTTTTATCGTTGCGGCGCTAACGTCCATTATTGGTCTTATTTTATATAATCCGCTTCTAAATGATGCAAATTATCTGATCCAGGGCGCAGAACATGCTAATCAAATTAAACTAGGCGCTATTTTTGAGCTAATACTTGTCGTATCCGCGATTGGCACGTCGATTCTACTATTTCCATTACTACGCAAACATAATGAAAGCATCGCCCTAGGATATGTCTGCTTCCGTTTCCTGGAAGCCATCGTGATTACGATTGGTATCATCAGCATGCTATCCTTATTGACATTAAGTCAGGAATTCGTAAATACAGTTTCGCCAAATGARTCTTCGTTTCAACCTTCCGGCACGTTGTTGATTGCTATTCATGACTGGACGTTTTTGCTTGGACCGAATTTCCTGCTTGGCATTAATACTATGATGTGCAGTTATTTACTTTATAAGTCCAAACTCGTTCCGCGATTTATTTCCTATATGGGTCTTACAGGTGCAACGCTTATTTTCATTGCTGCTTTGCTAGAAATCTTCAGTATCATCACACAGCTTTCGACGTGGGGAGCTGTCTTGGCGATTCCTGTGGCTGCGTATGAAATGACATTAGCTGTATGGCTGTTAGTTAAAGGATTTAATGCGCCAGACAGGAGAATTTATCTATAGTTATCCTTTCCTTCGAATTGGTAAATCCTAATGTGCTATGATGAATTCATGCAACACGCATGGTACAGGAGGATCCCAACATGTCATTAATCAATGTTACAAACTTAACGTTTGCCTACGAGGGCAGCTACGATAACATATTTGAAGATGTTAATTTTCAAATTGATACCGATTGGAAACTAGGTTTCACAGGTAGAAATGGAAGAGGGAAGACAACTTTTCTTAACTTGTTGCTTGGTAAATACGAATATAGTGGACATATTTCTGCGAATGTCAGCTTTGAATATTTTCCATTTCAAGTTAACAACAAACAAGATCAAACGCTGGATATCATCAATACGATTGTGCCAGATTATCAACATTGGGAATTAATGCGCGAGCTCACCTTACTTAAGGTTACTGAGGACGTTCTTTATCGACCCTTCGAGTCATTGTCAAATGGTGAGCAAACGAAAGTATTGTTAGCAGCGTTATTTCTGAAGGAAAATAGCTTCTTGTTAATTGATGAACCTACCAATCATCTCGATATGAATGCAAGAAAGCTGGTCAGTGAGTATTTGAATACGAAAAATGGTTATATCTTAGTGTCTCACGACAGATCATTTCTGGATCATTGCGTAGACCACATCCTATCCATTAATAAGACCAATATTGAAATTCAAAAGGGTAATTTCTCCAATTGGTGGGAAAATAAGCAAAGGCAAGATCACTAYGAGCTCGCTGAGAATGAGAAGCTGAGGAAGGATATCAAACGTTTATCCGATGCGGCTAAACGAACGAGCAATTGGTCTCATGAAGTCGAGAAAATGAAGAATGGTACGAGAAATTCGGGTTCCAAGGTAGATAAGGGGTATATTGGTCACAAAGCTGCGAAGATGATGAAACGTTCTAAATCGATTGAGCAAAGACAAGAAACTGCCATCGACGAAAGGTCTAAGCTGCTCAAAAATATTGAAAGTGCTGAAGACCTCAAGATAACGCAACTTGCCTATCACAAAAACCAACTTGCTGCGCTTGAACATGTCTCGATACATTATGGCGAGAAAGTAGTATGCCAAAATGTCAGTTTTACGATCGAACAGGGTGAGCGGATTGCGCTATCAGGTAAAAATGGTTCTGGCAAATCGAGCATAATCAAGCTGCTTTGCGGTGAGCAAATCGACTATACAGGAACTTTTCGGAAGGGAAGCCAACTTCAAATATCCTATGTTTCCCAGGACACTTCACATTTACATGGTAATTTAAAGGACTACGCGAAGAACAATGGGATTGATGAGAGTCTCTTTAAGGCGATATTAAGGAAGCTGGATTTTGCAAGAGTGCAATTTGAAAAAGACATTTCTTCCTTTAGCGGCGGCCAGAAGAAAAAGGTACTGATTGCCAAAAGTCTGAGCGAAAAGGTACATCTGCATATTTGGGATGAGCCGCTAAATTTTATTGATGTAATTTCGCGTATGCAGATCGAAGAGCTATTGCTTGAACATGCACCAACGCTTCTATTTGTAGAGCATGACAGGGAGTTCTGCGATAATGTAGCGACAAAGATTATTGAGCTATAAGGAGATGAAGGCTGAGCTGCTTCAATGTAGCTTAGCTTTTTTGCTATTACCGGGTTGGTCGACATTTCCGAACTAAAGCGAGGGTTCCTTGTATTAGAAGACCAATAGTCCGATAATGCCAAACTATTTAACCATTTTGCTGGTTTGTAAGTCTCGCTCATATTTAATGCTGTGAATAATTTATGACGTTAATTATAGAGGGATACCGCATTTCTTTACTTCGAGTTAGAAAACCGTAGAATAGAAGATAGGCTTGGAAATTTCATTTGGAGTTGAGCAATCATGTATCTGAGAAGACTGGAAATTCAAAAGCAAGGGAATATCGATGCTGAGAAATATCCGTTTACCATCCMATCCATCCAATCATTGGCTTCTATTACTTTCGAGAAGAACGTCACTTTCCTGGTCGGAGAGAATGGTTCAGGCAAATCAACGATCCTTGAAGCCATCGCCTACCAATGTGGGTTTAACACAGCAAGTGGCGGGAGAAACAATGTGTATGACGTCGAAGCAGCGCACTCCATTCTGGGTGAACACTTACGTCTGTCTTGGATGCCGAAGATTACGAATGGTTTCTTTCTCCGAGCAGAGACTTTTTATAACTTTGCTAGCTATTTAGATACKATGCCTGAAAGCTTACCCTATTACGGTGGCCGATCCTTACACGAGCAATCGCACGGTGAAGCTTTTCTTTCTCTTTTTAAGCATCGATTTGGGAAAAAAGCCATTTATCTTCTAGATGAACCAGAAGCAGCTTTATCGCCAGCAAGACAATTAGCTTTAATGCGTGTTATCAAAGATTTGGAGAAGGAAGCACAGTTCATTATCGCTACGCATTCTCCCATACTGCTTGGATATCCCGATGCGCAGATTCTTACTTTTGATGATCAACCCATCAGTGACATTCAATACGAGGAAACGCTCCATTATATGATTACCAAACGGTTTCTAGACAATAGAAAAATGATTTTAGATGAGCTGTTCAAAGATTGATATTGATCAGCTCATTGTCATTTAATTACTTTTGGATTGTCAGTGGTTCAAAATTCGGATAGACATACGGCGAACTTGGGGCTTCGATGTTTTAGCGGCCGCTCGCGAACGGATAATAGCGCCCCTGAAGGGCGCTATTACTTAGAACAATCGCCTTGCCGTAACAAAACGCTTCTTCCATTTGTCATCGAACGCTGTGAAGTGAACGCCAAGCTCTTTGGAATACGTTTGAAGAATCTGACCATTTCCTGCGTAAATCCCTACATGACCGATATCGAGTCCGCGTGCGGTGAAAAAGAGGAGATCCCCTTTGCGAATGTTGTCAATCCCGACTTCTTTCCCTTGTAGCGCTTGATCGTAGGAAACGCGCGGCAAATCCTTCGACAATACATGGTTAAAAAGGTATTGAACGAACGACGAGCAATCGAACGTATTCGTTTGCCCTGAAGCAGCCCCGAACTCGTAAGGTGTTCCAATAAACTTGGATCCGAAAGTAATTAAAGCATCCGCTTGTTTCATCGCTATCGACGTGTTCGTGTAATCCGAATACAACGGAGCAGAGGAGATGAAACCAATGGTGCCGTCTTGTGCTTGTACCTCTAACCAATCCGAGTTGATTTCACGAATGACGTGGATTTTTTCGGTTTTTGCAAGCATTCGAAGAATGTGGGTACCGTCATCTTTAACTGGTGTGTCGCGCAAATTGACACCATATTGGATCGTGGTTTCATTGTCGTGAATGGATGAGATTGTAATCGAGCGGGAGTAGTCATGCCATTTCACGAGATTACCTAGCGTCTCGCTAATAAAACGCAATGGCATCATCGTGAAGCCATCTATAATTTTGCCAGCTATGGGCAGCTCCAGACGTTCTTTATTTTTATAGGCAAAAGGTTCTCCGATTTGGTAAGTTACTGTGGTGCCATCTTTCACAGCAGTCACTGTTCGCGTGTTCTCATCCCATGAAATTGTAGCACCTTCCGCTTCAAAAAGAGCTCTCATCGGCACGAGGCTATAGCCATCTTCAATCACAGGAGGTGTCTGAAAGGATAGTGGAAGCCCGTCCAAAAACACAGTAGGCGACGCATTATCCGCAGCCTTTACTGATGTTGCATGGAGCAGCATGATGCTCAATAACGCAATATKGGCACCTCGAAAGAGTTGTTTTCTAATTCTCATACTTGTCGTCCTCATACTTTCTGTTAATGCCTATATATTTCGTTAAGCAGAATTTCCTTGAGTCCGTATGGAGGAGAGGGAAAGATTGGGAGGAGTTCATTGCTTCGCATTTTCTAAAATAAAGAAGACTGCCCTAGAGTAGACGAATCTACTTGTCGGACAGCCTCTTTGACGGTGCGATAATTGATGGAGCTCTTGCCTTGAACCTTACTTCGCTAGGTAACTACCTCATCACATCATTGCAGTAAAGATACTACAGGAAGTGGTATGCGGCACATCTCCTCGCCTCCATATGGATTCAATAACAAATTCCCTTGTGTAAATTGTCTGCGACACAACACCTCACCACTGCGTCACCGTCATAAAATATTATGTCCGCTCTCCTCAGACACTATACACAGATTTKGGTAAAAGTTGCTCGTCATGAATACATATAGAAGCAACAAGGAAAAGGGGTGATGCACATGCGCCCAGGCTACGGAATGTTCCAGCAGCAAACTACGAAGATGCAGATCACACCCCAACTACGCAAAGCGATTACGATCCTCAAACTCTCGACACCGGAATTGTTAGAAGTTATTCAACAAGAGGTGACTGAAAATCCGGTATTGGAAATAGCCKGGAATAATGGGGACGCTCACAACCTCACACCAACCTTTTTCCATAGAGCTAGAAGAACTGATCACGACAATGACCCATTACTTAACATTGCATCGAATGAGATATCCCTTGAGAGGCACTTAAAGGAGCAATTAGGCTTTATTAAAAAAATACCACCACCCATTCGACGTACCGTCTCATTTATGATTGGAAATCTAGACCATAATGGCTACTTGAGATCTACCTTGCCTGAAATTTCGGAGGTGTGCAAGCTCGAGCTTGCTCAAGTAGAGCGTGCGTTAAGGATTTTGCAGAGTTTTGAACCCCGCGGCATTGGGGCAAGAGATTTGAGGGAATGTTTGCTTCTTCAAGTCCAGTCGCTCGCGGATTGCTTTCCATTAGTCTCTATATTAATTAGGAAACATTTGAATGATATTGCTAGTTACCACCTTCATAAATTATCGACGTTGCTTCAAGTGTCCACACAAGAAATTCAGGCTGCGATCGATGTCATCAAAGGATTGAACCCTAGACCTGGCGCAGCCTTTTATATAGAAACGGTTCATTATATTATTCCGGAAGTCATTATTGAGAAAGCAGGTGATCAGCTCGTCGTACTGCTGCATCAAGCAGCTTCGTCAGGACTTTCAGTTAGTGGATATTACGAACGAATGGCCATCGAGAATAGTGACAATAACGAGTTAAACAGGTTTCTAACTGGTAAATTACATGCCGCGAAGTTCTTCCTGAAGTGTTTGGAACAAAGACGAAGAACGATATTTCGAGTAACGCAAGCCATTGTAGAGGAGCAAAGTGAGTTCTTCTGGCATGGTAACGCGCATCTCAAACCTATGACTCTAAAGCAGATTGCTGAGAAATTAGGCGTACATGAATCAACGGTAAGCCGCGCTACAGCGGGTAAATACGCTCAAACCCCTTGGGGTATATATGAACTAAAGTATTTCTTTCCCTCCGGTCTACAAATGGACATAGGCGATTCTGCTTCTTCGGAACATGTAAAATCGAGAATCAAGACATGGATTAGTGAAGAGAATCCCAGAAAACCCTACTCTGATCAAAAGCTGGCAGATTTATTGAAGGAGGAGGGCATCTCCATATCCCGCCGTACCATAACCAAGTACCGGGAAGAACTCGGTATTTCTTCTTCTGTGAGAAGGAAACGCATATAGTTGGAGAGGAAGGGAGTATTTGTTGTCACTTCATGTTAACGATTTGGCCCATAAATTCATGTCCTCAAACTTATCATAAATGTCGCAATTTTTCGTAAGTCTGCCGTAATATCCGTACCCCATTTGATAGAAAACGGCATTCATACCGAATGAAAGGGCCCTCGATAACGAATAAGCGCATGTGATTTGCCGAGCAACTAACTCAGTTTCTAAAGCATGTATAAGCAGACGCATGAGACCTTGATTACGATAAGCCGGGAGCGTAGCGCAATCTGTCATTTCGGCATTCGCGTAGACCGAGTTGATCTCTGCGGAAGCGGCGCTTACAAGTTGATCCAGTGATTTAACGAGATAATAAATTGTTCCTTCCCGCATGGTTTTCTCCACATACATGGCATCATTCATCGGCGTGGGGTAGGTTTGGAAAATGTGGCTGTATAACTGGGAGAGCTGTTCCGCATCCTCCAATCCAGCGAGACGCATCGTCATGTTGCTCGGAACCAAGGGTCGATCGGGCTTAAGCGGTAGAGAAAGAACCTGCTGCAGAATTTGATCTTCTTCCAGCCAATAGTCACTAGTCCGGCGTGCGAGATCATCATACATGGCCATACAGTAAGCATCGTCTCCATTGAAATATCCTTTATAAATCCCTTCCAGCATACATCCCTTCGATAAAAAAGACTGCCAATCCACTTCTCGTGATTTGATAAACACCTTGGTCAAAGCATGTGATTTAGCCATTTCAACCACTCGCCTGTAAATGACATCTACATTTCCCGAATAGTCATCCACCCGTAGCCTTTTATTCGWAAAATCAAGGCAAAACATAATCGTATAATCGGTACCGTTCTCAACTTGATTCGTATAKGTTKGCAGATCACTCGGCATCCAGCATCCCCCTTAACCCTTAAATTTACTGCAAAATAATGACCAACTGCCAACATTTTTGCAGCTTAACCCACATATTCAGCCTATGAATTGGTCAAATACCCACTGTGGAAAGTTGGCATCCTTTTTGCATGATTACCTTTTAGGCGCAAGAATGTTCTATACCATATGATGGAGGTTGAATGCATATGAATTGCATGTGGTGTGAAACAGAAGATATCCGTGAAAGTGTGAAAGATTGCTACTGGATTATGCCTGATGGGAGACTAGCGGTGCAAATACTTGACATTCCTGCGCTTGAATGTGCGAATTGTCGTACCTATGTCCTAGAGAGCACCGCACAGCAAATTGAAGAGACCTTATATTGGCATGATGTTTCTGCACTGGGAACGGCATTTCGCTATGAAGATCTGTTAAAGGCTCCGCGGGTAAAGAATATGTTTCTCAAATAGAACCTTAGCTGCAACATCTGTGGGGGTGCCTTATGAAGCGGGAGCATGTCATCAAGCCAGTTTTGGATCACCATTATCCCACGATTCAGTATGGGAAAGGTGTCTATCTCTACGATGAGCAAGGCAAAGCTTATATCGACGGTTGCTCGGGAGCCGTGACAGCTGGCCTAGGGCACGGGGTGCAAGAAATCATCGATGCGATGATGGAGCAAGCGAACAAAGTGTCCTTCGTCTATCGTTCACAGTTTACAAGTGAGCCCGCTGAGCAACTGGCAAAGAAGTTAAGTGATCTAGCACCTGGCAACGATTATTGGACCTTCTTTGTGAACAGCGGGTCGGAAGCCACGGAAACGGCAATGAAGATTGCCATCCAGCACTGGCAGGAGAGAGGGAGACCTGGTAAAAATAAAGTGATTTCTAGGCGAATGAGCTATCACGGCATTACGCTAGGTGCACTTTCAATGTCAGGTCACGTTCTGAGAAGAAGGAGATTCATCCCCTTATTAGAAGATTTCCCGGTAGTGATGCCGCCCTATTGCTACCGCTGTCCAATAGGCAAAACGGTAGGTAATTGCCAGTTAGCCTGTGCCGATGATTTGACAACAGCGATCAAGCGGATCGGTGCCGAACATATCGCCGCGTTCATCGCGGAGCCAATCATTGGAGCTGCAGGTGGAGCCATTGTTCCGCCAACAGGCTACTACAAGAAGATCAAAGCAATTTGCGAACAGCATGACATCTTATTCATCGCGGACGAGGTCATGACAGGCATTGCCCGAACGGGGGCGATGTTCGGTATGCAGCATGATGAGGTTGAGCCGGATCTCATGGCATTGGGCAAAGGAATGAGCGCCGGCTATACGCCGATGGCAGCAACACTTGTCAAAGATCATGTGATGGAGCCTATTCTGAATGGCACCAAAAGTATCATGTCTGGTCATACGTACAGCGCCAATCCGCAATCGGCGGCTGTATCGTTAGCGGTACTTACGTATATCGAAAAGCATCAATTAGTGAGCGCAGCAGCAAGTAAAGGCAGTTATTTATTGAACGCGCTGCGCCAATTGGTTGATGGCATTGAGATGATCGGTGATGTGAGAGGCAAAGGGCTGCTACTGGCCATCGAATTTGTTGCGGATCGGGCTGACAAGCGACCATTTCCACCTGGATTAGGTGTTACGTCTCGGATCATCGAGAATGCTTTTCAGAAAGGGTTGCTTGTTTACCCAGCTGCAGGTGCGATCGACGGGGAGGGGGATGCGATTATCATCGCACCGCCTCTGATTATATCCGAAGAGGAAATGGACCAACTTGTGCGGATTTTAGCTGAATCCATTCGGGAAGTCATGGCGGAGATTACCCCATCCACATCGGAGGAGATATGATGGTGCCAAGCGAGAATTCACGTGTGAGCGAAGGTGAAGGCAAAGTAAGAAGCTTGGAAGAAGCGCTTCAAACGATTTCGAATGGGTGTACATTGATGTTCGGTGGATTTGGAGGCATCGGAACGCCGCCAACATTAGTCGAAGGCATCCTCCAAAAAGGCGTTGAGGACTTAACCATTATTGGGAATGATACGGGATTTCCCCACATCGGCATCGGACGTTTAGTCACGGCAGGACGTGTGAAGAAAGTTATCGCGTCCCATATCGGCTCGAATCCTAACGCTGGTCAAATGATGGAGCAGGCCACCATGGAAGTCGTCTTTTACCCGCAAGGAACACTATGTGAAAAAATTAGGGCTGGCGGTGTGGGGCTAGGCGGGATCTTGGTGGATGTTGGTGTCGGAACGATTATGGAGCAAGGAAAGGACACGGTGTCCATCGGCGAGAAAACATATCTGGTAGAGCCAGCACTGACAGCGGATGTGGCCATCGTGCATGCGAAAAAAGCCGATCCATATGGGAATCTCATCTACGATAAAAGCGGTAGAAATCTGAATCCGCTCGTTGCTATGGCGGGTCAAATCACAATCGCCGAAGTCGATGAGATTGTACCCCTCGGCGAGCTGGACCCTGAAAGTATAGTCACGCCAGGTATTTTCGTGGATATGGTGATCTTGAGCAGAGGGGTGACTTGGGAATGGGTATGGGAAAAGAAACCCGCGACCGAATAGCAAAGCGGGCTGCTCAAGAATTGAAGAATGGCATGGCTGTTAATTTAGGCATCGGTATTCCGACGAAGGTGGCGGATTATGTGCCTGAGGGTATTCGGGTTGTTTTTCATGCAGAGAATGGCATCTTAAGCGCTGGTGGAGCGCCAATTCCAGGCGAGGAAGATGCTTTCCTATGTAATGCTGGCGGATATCCCATCACGATTCATCGGGGGGCTTCCTACTGCGATAGTGCGATTGCTTTTGCCATGATACGTAGAGGCTGTATAGATATTACGATACTTGGGGCACTAGAGGTAAGTGAACGAGGGGATCTCGCGAATTGGATCGTACCTGGGAAACGAGTGGCGGGAATCGGAGGGGCGATGGAACTGGCGCAAAAAGCGAAAAAAGTCATCGTTCTGATGAACCATGTCAACCGAAATGGGGAGTCTAAGGTAAAAAAACAATGCGACTTGCCCTTAACTGCAGTAGCTTGTGTGAAGTTGATCATTACGGAAATGGCTGTCATGGAGGTTTCGGAACAAGGTTTGATTTTAAAAGAGGTCATGCTGCCCTATACGGTAGAAGAGGTTGTTCGACATACGGAAGCTGCCTTGCTTATTCCTGAAACCATTGTGTACATTCCGTAAGCTGTCAGAGAAAGGCTTGAAGGAGGGAATTCCTTTGCCTACTAATCTTGATGAGTTGCAAAAACACATTCATGAATGGATACATCTTCATCGTGAGGAAAGTACAGAATTTCTTCAGAAGTTGGTAAGAATGCCCAGTACACAAGGAAATGAGCAGAGGGCTCAATTCCTCATCGCCGACAAATTGCTGGAACTATCGCTCGACGTTGATCTATGGGAACCAGATGGTGTGGCACTGGCGACACATCCGTATTTTTGTTCCCCAAGAAACCAGTTTATCGGGAGTCCGAATGTGGTTGGTGTTTTGAAAGGTGTCGGAGGAGGACGATCTCTCTTATTGAATGGTCATATGGATGTCGTCCCAGAAGGAAATCGAACACAATGGCAAGATGATCCATTTAGCGGCAATGTGGTCGACGGTAAGTTGTACGGTCGCGGGGCAACGGATATGAAAGGCGGGAACGTCTCTCTGCTTATGGCAATCGAGGCTGTTCAGCGTCTCGGAATAAAGTTGAAAGGCGATGTTATTTTCGAAAGTGTCATTGAAGAAGAAAGTGGAGGAGCTGGAACCTTAGCGGCCATTGTAAAAGGGTATAAAGCCGATGCAGCGCTCATTCCTGAGCCTACGAATATGCGCATTTTCCCAAAGCAGCAAGGCTCCATGTGGTTCCGTATTGAAGTGAAAGGACGCTCGGCTCATGGTGGAACACGGTATGAGGGTGTTAGCGCGATTGAGAAAAGCATCGCTGTCATTCAGCATATTCGGGAACTTGAAGTGGAACGAAATGCAAGGATCTCAGATCCGTTGTATGCCAATAACCCGATTCCGATCCCCATTAACATCGGCGTTATTCAGGGAGGCAATTGGCCATCGTCCGTTTCCGATACGGTCAAGTTGGAGGGGCGCATGGGTGTCGCACCAGCGGAGACGCTTGAGAGTGCCAAGGAGGAAATGCGTCAGTGGATGGCGAGGCTGAGCGAGAAAGATCCATGGTTCGCAGCTCATCCACCAACGGTGGAATGGTTCGGCGCGCAATGGGTGCCAGGCAGCGTCGATCCCAATCATGCTTTCATGCAGGTGCTTATGCAGCAATTCCGTGCGGTTAAACAGGAAGAACCTGTGATCGAAGCCTCACCATGGGGGACAGACGGTGGATTGCTTACCCAGGTTGGTGATACTCCTTGTATCGTTTTCGGGCCAGGGATCACGCAAGTTGCCCATTATCCGAACGAGCACATTGTGCTGGAACGTGTGTTCGAGGCTGCGGAGATTATCGCATTGACCATCATTCAGTGGTGTGGATTGGATGATTCGGAGGCATAGGGATGTTGCGTTCGATGGCGGTACCAAAAAAGCACCTCTGAAAGGTGCTTTTTTGTATATATGGATGCGTTCACCCGCTCCTAGCAGGTGTGGCTCGTGCACTCTGATACAATAAAAGGAAAACATACAGCTAATTTCAGCCCGATTCCGCCAAATCCGAGTTTAGCTGGAAAACCTCCAGTTATTTCAGCCAAGTTGAGGCATTTTGCGGAAATATCATTGAATTACCTGCAGGAAATCCAGTTATTTCCTTCTGGAGTATAATTTTCGCCAAATTAACTACAGGAAATCCAGTTATTCATTTGGTTGTACTGTAGAGCTACAGAAAATACAGTTATTCTATTGTCTGTTCTGTAGAGCTACTGTCTGTTCTGTAGAGCTACTGTCTGTTCTGTACAGCTACAGAATTCCAACTATTCACTAGGCGGCTCTGTTACACTCACTTTCTTCTCTTTCTGCTGAGCCTTCATCAATTTGTCCTTCATCTCATCCCGCATCGACCGTTTATCTTTCAGTGACAGGTGATCTGGTGTTTCCTGATACGTCTTCCTTCTACCAATTCGGCGCAAATTTTCTGGCACTAATGTGAATTTTTCATCTTTCATGAGGGCAATAATGCCGGTGCTTTCCGGCTGTTTTTGGATGCCATATATTTCATTGAAATATTCGTCTGCACGGCCTGGTATATAGTTTTTCGGCTCGGGGTAACCCACGATAACGCCTTCGTAATTGCGCAGAATCACCTTATCCTGACTTTGTGAGATGAGATAGTTGGGTTGGAGCGCTATTTTTCCACCGCCGCCAGGCGCATCGACAACGAAGGTAGGTACGGCATACCCCGAGGTATGACCGCGAAGGGATTCGATTATTTCAAGTCCCTTGGATACAGGAGCACGGAAATGACCGATACCCTCGGATAAATCACACTGATAAATGTAGTAGGGACGCACACGTATTTTTACCAGATCATGCATGAGCTTCTTCATGATATAGGTGCTATCGTTGATACCCGCGAGAATCACGGACTGATTGCCAAGCGGAACGCCAGCGTTTGCAAGCATTTCGCAGGCCTTTTTCGCTTCTTCCGTTATTTCCAAAGGATGATTAAAGTGTGTATTCAACCATACAGGGTGATATTTGCGGATAATATTGCATAGATGCTCGGTAATTCGCTGCGGGAAAACAACAGGAGCCCTAGTACCGATCCGGATGATTTCCACGTGGGGGATCGCCCGTAAATTTTTCAAAATATACTGCAGAATATTGTCGTTAATTAATAAACCATCCCCACCAGATAGCAGCACGTCTCGTACTTCCGGCGTATTTCGAATATAAGCAATCGCATCATCTAACTGCTTTTTCGGAACGCCCATACCTACCTGACCAGAGAAACGGCGGCGCGTGCAGTATCTGCAGTACATGGAGCACTGATTCGTTACCAAGAATAGCACTCTGTCAGGGTAGCGATGTGTTAATCCGGGAGTAGGGGAGTCTTCATCTTCGAAAAGAGGATCTTCAAGATCGTACTTGGTTTTCAATAACTCAGCAGAAATGGGAACAGATTGCATACGAATCGGGCATCGCGGGTCATCGGGATTCATCAAAGAGGCATAGTAAGGCGTAATATTTAAAGGAATGGTTTGCGTTGATATGCGAACGCCTTCTTCTTCCTCGGGAGTTAAATTCACGACCTTCTTCAGATCATCTAACGTTCGAATGGTATGTGTAAGCTGCCACAGCCAATCATTCCATTGCTCCTCTGTCACATGCTTCCATAACTCAACTTGTTTCCAGTCACGTCGTTCCATCATTGCACCTCCAGCATGGATGTCTTCTCACCAATAGTAAGATGCAAGAAGGATGCCAACTTTTCACTTTTCAATTAAAAAAAGAAAAAAGACCCCTCTCGGAGTCGTGCAAATCCTTAGAACTTATGGCTTTCTGACAATACCGTAACGGTTCAGCTTATACTGTAAAGCTTGACGCTTGATCCCAAGCGCTTGTGCGGTGAGCGTGATGTTATAGTGATGAAAAGCTAGCGCATCCGTGATCGTGTCTTTTTCCAGCTGCTTCACTTTGTCGGTTAATCTACCGGTCGAGAAATCTTCAATATGGTCACTCCTAGGACTGGATTGAAGCGATGTTGTGAGTGTATGTCCCAAGAGATACGCGGGTAGATGATGATCTTCAATCCTTTCACATTCCAGCTCCATCATATTATAGGTGGATTCGATCGCATGACTTAATTCACGTATATTGCCGGGCCAATGGTAGTTCACTAAGGTCGCCAAAGCGGATGGGGATACGCCATTTATTTTCATGCCGAATAGGTGATTGAATTTGTCAATAAAATGAGCAGTGAGAAGGGGAATATCGTCTTTTCTTTGTGAGAGAGGAGGCAGGTGCAAATTCACGACATTGAGCCGGTAATAAAGATCGCTTCTAAGGAAACCTTTGGCTAATGCTTCTTTCGGATCGATATTCATGGCGGTAATAATGCGAACGTCGACTTGTTGCTCATGCGTGCCACCGACGCGACGAACGATGCCGTCTTGTAGAACCCGTAATAACTTGGCCTGCAGAAATAAATCTAAACTATTTAATTCATCTAGAAAAAGCGTTCCACCGTTAGCTTGCTCGAATAATCCAGCTCGATCAATAGCGCCAGTAAACGCGCCTCTCGCGGTTCCGAACATGATCCCTTCCATCAGCTCGTTGGGAACAGCTGCACAATTCTGAGCAATAAACAGTCGGTTTCGACGGGCTCCTGCATTGTGAATGCTTTGGGCGAACAATTCCTTTCCCGTACCTGTGGGTCCTGATATCAGAACGGGTGAACTCGTGCGCGATGCCTTTTTGGCGAAGGCGATGGTTTGCATGAAGGTTTCACTTTTTCCAATTAAATCACTGAAATGGTACCGAGCAGCGCTCGCATTTTTTTTATCCTTGGATGGGGATTCATAGATTTGATGTCTGAGATCCAAAATCTGATCATGCAGATGAACGATACTCGTGATATCTTTGGCTACCTCTAACGCACCGATAATTTCACCATTTTCCACCAGTGGGTACGTACTATTAATGGTTGTGATCCTTTTCCCCGTAACATTCACGTACGTTTGAATTTTCTMGCGGATTTCAATCCCGGTTTGCAGTACTTTCATGAAAGTACTTGTTTCGTTCGTAAGCGAAGGGAAGAGTTCGAAGAAGTTTTTTCCTACAACCTGTTCCCTTTCCAAACCATCCGTCTCCGCCATCTTCTCATTATAAAAAATCGTGATTCCCTTGTTATCAATCAGGTGAACACCGACATCAATGATCGTCAGCATCTGCTCAAAATATTTCGATCCATAATCGTTCTGCTCGGACATTGGGTTCACCCGCCTCACGAAGAATGGTTCAGTGGTTCAATTAATAACCTATGATTGAAGGCATTGAAACATGACAGGGACATGATTTGCGGCTCATCTGCATAGAAATCGAGTGAAACGCGATAACAACGCTTGGATGATTCTACGACGACTATCATAAAAAGGTGGGTTTCCTGTGAACACACAAGTCTATCGGCCCCAGAATCCAGTACGATTTGTTACGGCGGCAGCTTTGTTTGATGGACATGATGCGACCATTCATATTATTCGAAGGATTTTGCAAGCATCGGGAGTTGAAGTGATCCATCTGGGTCATAACCGATCCGCCCGGGAAGTCGTCCATGCTGCTATCCAAGAAGATGTGCAAGCCATTGCAATAACCACCTATCAAGGKGGGCATATTGAATATTTGACCTACATGTTTGACCTTCTTCAGCAAAAAGGAGTCGGGCACATAAAGATATTCGCTGGCGGTGGCGGCGTCATCGTTCCTACCGAGATCCATCATTTACACCAATATGGTATTGCCAAAATCTTTTCGCCCGACGATGGACGCGAACTTGGATTACAAGGCATGATCAATCATATGATTCGAGAAGTCGATTCCCCTACGCCAAGGAAACTTCCAAATGACTTAGATGACCTGCACATTTCGAAAGAAAACCATTGGAGTTTGATAGCAAGTGCGATAACTGTAGCCGAAGAAGTCGCTGGAAGCGGACAGTGGGAGCAAGTAGTACCTATTTTAGCGAATAAACAAGCTTATCGGGCACCGGTACTTGGCATTACGGGAACAGGGGGAGCTGGGAAGAGTACGCTAACGGATGAGCTGGTTAGGCGATTTCTCGCCCAATATCCAGATAGAAGCATCGCAATTATTTCAATTGACCCTTCCAAAATGAAAATAGGCGGTGCACTCCTCGGGGATCGGATTCGTATGAATGCCATCAACAGCCCTAACGTATATATGCGCAGCTTAGCGACACGGGGGGCGAAGTCTGAACTGAGCCTTGCGACCAAGGAGGCCATACAAGTGGTTCAGGCTGCTGGCTATCAGTTGGTGATTGTGGAGACAAGTGGGATTGGACAAGGCGACTCTGCGATCGTAAAGCTGTGTGATGTGGCGATGTATGTGATGACGAGTGAATTTGGCGCAGCGACTCAGCTGGAGAAAATAGACATGATCGATTACGCCGATATGGTCGTCATCAATAAGTTTGATCGACGTGGTTCCGAGGATGCTTTACGTGATGTGCGTAAACAATTCCAAAGAAGTCATGGCTTATTTGATACACCAGTCCAGGAAATGCCGGTATTTGGCACGATGGCTAGTCAATTTAATGATGCTGGAACAAATGTTCTATTTCGTGAAACTATGAGGACTATTGCAATGAAAACAGGCGGAGATTGGCCAATTGAAGAGAAGAAGAATTTGCTGCCGGAAACGACCAAGAATGCGATCATTCCACCAAGCCGTATCGGTTATCTCGGCGACATTGTGCAAACGATCCGAAGGTATAAGCGATTTACTACAGAGCAGGTAGGGATCGCTCGCAAGCTGTATCAACTTCGGGGGACGAAAACGCTGATGCAATCCGAGCATCCTAATTTGTTTATCTCCAGGGAAGAAACAGATGTGATGATAGGCAAAATCGATGACATGATCGCACATTATCTGGCGAATCTACACCCAACATGTCTCAAGCTTCTTGAAGATTGGCCAGCAATTCGTGAAGCCTACGCACAAGATGAACTCGTCACTCGCGTTCGCGATCGTGAGATGAGATCTGCCCTGTATACGGAATCGCTCTCTGGGAGTAAGATACCCAAGATCAGTTTACCCAGATACGAAGATGATGGGGAGATCCTTCAATGGCTATTGAAAGAAAATTTGCCAGGCTACTTTCCTTACACCGCAGGTGTGTTTCATTTTAAGCGAACGAATGAAGAACCTAAGCGCCAATTTGCCGGAGAAGGAACACCAGAGCGTACCAACCGACGATTCCACTATTTATGTAAAAATGAGGAAGCGAAACGATTGTCGACTGCATTTGACAGCGTTACATTGTACGGCCACGATCCTGACTATCGACCTGATATTTATGGAAAAATAGGGAACAGTGGTGTCAATGTATGTACATTAACTGATATGAATAAACTCTATGCTGGATTCGATTTGTGCCATCCTTCTACAAGCGTTTCCATGACCATTAATGGACCTGCGCCAATGATCTTGGCCATGTTCATGAACACCGCGATCCAACAGCAAGTCGAGGAATTTATACAGAACACTGGGAAGCAACCTACGGATGAAGAGTATGTTCAAATGAAAGCGTGGACTCTTCAAACTGTTCGGGGAACCGTGCAAGCGGATATTTTGAAGGAGGATCAAGGGCAGAATACTTGCATTTTCTCAACCGAATTTGCGTTGAAAATGATGGGTGACATGCAGCAATATTTCATTGATCATAAGGTACGAAACTATTATTCCGTTAGTATTAGCGGTTATCATATTGCGGAAGCGGGAGCCAATCCTATTACGCAGTTGGCTTTTACATTAGCAAACGGCTTCACGTTTCTGGAATATTATTTGAGTCGCGGTATGCATATTGACGATTTTGCGCCGAATTTATCTTATTTTTTCAGCAATGGACTCGATCCGGAGTATACCGTCATGGGTAGAGTTGCGCGTCGTATCTGGTCAACGATCATTCGAGATCAATATGGCGGCAATGAGCGCAGTCAGAAGTTAAAGTATCATATTCAAACATCAGGCCGCTCATTACATGCCCAGGAAATGGACTTCAATGATATCCGTACCAGCCTGCAGGCGCTCATGGCGATCTACGATAATTGCAATTCCTTGCACACGAACGCTTATGACGAAGCGATTACGACTCCGACAGAGAATTCCGTCCGCAGGGCGATGGCGATCCAATTGATTATCAATAAGGAATTGGGCTTGACGAAAAATGAGAATCCACTGCAAGGTGCCTTTATCGTCGATGATTTAACGGATCTTGTGGAAGAAGCTGTGTTAGCTGAATTCGAGCGAATTCATGAACGCGGCGGTGTGTTAGGGGCAATGGAAACACAATATCAACGCGGAAAGATCCAAGAAGAATCTCTTTTGTATGAACATAAAAAGCATGCTGGAGAGCTTCCGATTATCGGTGTGAATACGTTTATTAAACAGAGTGTTCCTCAGTCTGCCGTTGGCATCGAGCTGGCACGTTCGACCGTTGAGGAGAAGGAAGCTCAAATTGCTGGGCTTCAAGCTTTTCATGAACAGCACAAGTTCGTTTGTCCTGCGGCTCTTGAACGTTTAAAGCAGACAGCCCGCAATAATGGGAACCTTTTTGAAGAACTCATGGAAACGGTTAAAGTTGCATCGCTCGGGCAAATCACAAATGCCTTATATGAAGTTGGCGGACAGTATCGCAGAAATATGTAAATGGAAAAAATTAATAGATTTATATAGCTCATCCGTCCATTCCATGATATATATGTAAAGAGCCAAATATGTTGAATGGAGTGAGATGAATGAGAATCGCCACGCAATTGTATACAGTTCGTAACTTTCTGCAAACCCCACAGGACATTAGCGACAGCTTGAAGAAAGTAAAGCAAATGGGGTACAACTCCGTGCAAGCGTCAGGTGTTGGTCCAATTGGTATTCATGAGTTAAAAGCGCTTACGGATCAAGAAGGCTTGAGCATTTGTGCTACGCACATCGGGTATAACGATTTGTTAAACGATATGGATTCGGTCATTGAGAAACATTTGGCCTGGGATTGCAAATATGTTGGATTAGGTGGGCTACCGCCAGAATTCCGTGAAACKAGCCAAGGTTATGCAACCTTTGCCAAGCAAGCTTCCGATTTTGGCAGACAATTGAAAAGTGCTGGATTACAGTTCATTTATCATAATCATGATTTCGAATTTGCTAAATATGATGGAAAAACAGGTATGGAGATCTTATTTGACGAGTCTGATCCCGAAGCCGTGGATTTTGAGCTAGACGTGTATTGGGTGCAAGCTGGCGGAGCCGATCCCATCGAATGGATTCGCAAAGTGAACGGACGAATGAAAGTCGTCCATTTCAAGGATATGTGCATAACGCCAGATCGGAAACAGCGTTTCGCCGAAATCGGGGAAGGCAACATGAACTTTAAAGGCATTATTCAAGCCTGCGAGGATATTGGCGTGGAGTGGGCCGCTGTCGAGCAGGACGACTGCTACGGACGTAATCCGTTCGAAAGCTTGGAGATTAGCTTCGCTAATCTTGCTCGACTAGGATTAAAGGGATAAATTTGTTTGAGTGAATGAGGAGCTAGGCGCTTTGTGCGCTTGGCTCCTTTGTTTGTGCTGTGTTTTTGGGCGCGGGGGTGGGAGGAGGCACGCCGCCAAGGGCCCAGCAGCGGAGCTGTAAGTCGAAAAAATCGACTTACAGATCGCCGAAGGCCTGGCTGCGGAGCTGTAAGTCGAAAAAATCGACTTACAGACCGCCAAAGGCCGAGCTTCGCAACTGTAAGTCGAAAAAATCGACTTACAGACCGCCGAGGCACTGCCCACCACCAATTAGTCCGAAATAGCCGAATTAATCTTACCGTCCGCGACAATAAATCAAGATTAGTCCGACTTTGCACAACTAAATCGACCATATCAACGCTCGCGCACTGGAAATGGGGAATTAGTTCGGCATATTCGGACTATTGGTCATTTTTCCTCCATCTTTTTCATTTTAAGTCGGCAAAATCGAACTAAAGTCACTTTCGGCCAAATGCTAATGTGATCCGCAGTGATGTAATGAAGTAACTCATGTAGACTTGTTGCCCTAACGTTCTAACTGTTATCTCCGTGAGTATATTGTAGGGATAGTACAGGAGCCGTTAGGGAGGTCGATCATATTTGCCTGTATACTTCATGCTCATGCTGCTGCTCACAGGGGGTTGGACACACTCCGAACAACATGCAAATCCATTGGATTCCCTATGCTCAGCTTCACAAATAAACGCAGCCACAACGGTCAACATAGACACCAAATCGATTCATTACAAAAATAAAGCACTGTTTCTAACCTATCATCATCTCGATGATCAGGAGTCTTTCATCACCATTACACCAGCCAAGTTTAAGCAGCACTTGCAAGC
>NZ_JBFTPF010000069.1:0-27455 GCF_056398345.1 Paenibacillus sp. 01T442 | reverse complement strand
TATCACGACTTATACGATTACACCTGACGATTTAGGTCTTCGTGCACATAGTATCAAAGACGTAGCGGGTGGAGATGCTGCCCTGAACGCAGAAATTATTCGTCATATTTTTGCTGGTGAGAAAGGGCCTTATCGAGACATCGTGCTAGCGAATGCAGCGGCATGCTTCTATGTAACCGGTCATGTAGGCACTCTTCAACAAGGCGTGAAATTAGCTGCAGAAGTCATTGATTCGGGACGTGCGGAGCAGAAATTGCAAGATTTAATCCAATATACAGGAGAACTATGCCATGTTTCTTGATAAAATTGTAGCTACAAAACGCGTTGAAGTAGAGGCGATGAGCGGTTTTTCGATCGCGGAGGCTGAAAAGTTAATTTCTCAGCTTCCACCTTGTTTAGGCTTTGAGCGGGCATTGACGCTGGGGAAAAATCGTTCGATGGGACTTATCGCGGAAGTGAAGAAAGCTTCACCATCCAAAGGATTGATCCGCGCAGATTTCGAACCGGTGGGATTGGCTCAAGCTTATGAGCATGCAGGCGCCGATTGTATTTCGGTATTGACCGATGTTTCGTATTTTCAAGGAAGCAATGATTATTTGAAGGCTGTTCGTAAAGCAGTGAATGTTCCGTTGCTACGCAAAGATTTCACCATTGATCAGAAGCAAATCTATGAAGCAAGACTTCTGGGAGCAGATGCCATTCTGCTGATCGCAGCGATTTTGACAACAGAGCAAATGAAGCAGTATTTGACTCTAKCGAAGGATCTTGGCCTAGATGCACTCGTTGAGGTACATGATCGTGAAGAGTTGGAGCGCGCACTTGAGCTGGATACCCAAATGATAGGTGTTAATAATCGGAATTTAAAAACCTTCGTAACCGATCTAGGAACAACAGAAGAATTAATAAGCTTTATGCCAAAAGGTAAAACTGTTGTGAGCGAGAGTGGGATATCTACCGTTGAAGATATGGCTTATGTTGAGAAAGTAGGAGCACAAGCTGTACTGATCGGAGAGCATTTCATGCGACAGCCCGTCGTTGAACAAGCGGTTCATCAGTTGATGGGTGAGCTGGTCAACAAGGCCTAATTATAGGTAGAAAGAGGCGGATTTGATGACTGTGGGAACGATTCCAACGGTAAAAATTTGTGGACTTCAAAGCGTTGAAGTGTTAAAATCAATCGTACATTTGCCGATAGCTCATATCGGCTTTGTTTTTGCACCAAGCAAGCGACAGGTCACGCCGGAGAAGGCAGCCGAGCTGATTGTTTATCTGAAATCTGAAGCAGCGGATGGACACACAGTGCCTCTTACAGTTGGCGTTTTTGTCAATCCAACGAAAGAGCAGTTGATTGAAATTTTAGCTGCAGCTCCTCTGGATATCGTGCAACTTCATAGTCAGGAAACACCGGCTTTCTGTGGATGGGTTCGTGAACAATTTGGTGTACAGGTATTTAAATCGGTTTCTATCTCCAAAACAGAAGATTCCATGCCTTCACTAACCGAAGTGGCAGMACAACTAGATCCTTTTATCGGGCAAGTAGATGCCATCTTATTAGATACCTTCGACCCTGTATATGGTGGCGGTTCTGGGACAACTTTTGCTTGGGATTGTATACCTGTTTATCAAGAATKGGCTCGTTCTGCTGGTATTCAATTGCTAGTAGCTGGCGGACTTCGACATGATAACGTAGATCAATTAATACATGMTTACGCTCCTGATGGCGTTGATGTATCGAGCGGCGTGGAGACAGATGGCGTGAAAGATATTGCGAAAATAACCGCGTTTGTGGAAAGGGTGACCCGTAAGTGACACAAGTACCTGATCAGCAAGGTAGATTTGGCAAGTTCGGTGGCCGCTATGTGCCCGAGACATTGATGAATGCCTTACATGAGCTTGAAGAAGCTTATGCGCGATATAAAGATGATCCTGAATTTATTGCTGAAGTTCGTTATTTGCAGAAGCAGTATTCCGGTAGACCTACTCCGCTTTACTATGCAGAGCGCTTAACCGAGCTACTCGGCGGAGCGAAGATTTATTTGAAACGTGAAGATTTAAACCATACAGGCGCACACAAAATTAATAACACCATCGGACAGGCCGTACTTGCAAAACGCATGGGTAAGAAAAAGATAATAGCGGAAACTGGGGCAGGTCAGCACGGAGTTGCTTCAGCGACAGTCGCGGCTTTAATGGGCTTTGAATGTAAAGTATTCATGGGCGAAGAAGACACGAAACGTCAACAATTGAATGTGTTTCGCATGAAATTGTTAGGATCGGAAGTTATTCCTGTTACTTCTGGAACGCGCACATTGAAAGATGCTTGTAATGAAACATTGCGTTACTGGGTAAGTAACGTTCAAGATACGTACTATATTCTTGGATCCGTAACTGGACCACATCCGTATCCAATGATGGTTCGTGATTTCCAGCGCGTGATCGGGGATGAGTCCCGTGAGCAAATCTTGGAAACAGAAGGTAGATTACCTGATGCAGTAGTTGCTTGTGTTGGCGGAGGCAGTAACGCGATGGGGATTTTCTATCCATTCGTTCAAGATGAGTCCGTGAAATTGATTGGTGTCGAGGCGGCGGGTCGCGGCGTTGATACGGAGGAACATGCAGCAACCATGACCAAAGGAACCCCAGGCGTATTCCAAGGGTCACTCAGTTATTTGCTTCAGGATGAGTATGGTCAAGTGTTGCCAGCGCATTCGATCTCAGCCGGTTTGGACTACCCGGGAATTGGTCCCGAACATGCATATCTCAAAGATGCTGAGCGTGCTACGTATTATCCAATAACGGATCAAGAAGCACTGGATGCGCTTCAATTGTTGAGCCGTACAGAAGGTATCATTCCTGCTCTCGAGAGCGCACACGCCATTGCACATACGCTGAAATTAGCACCGACGATGACGAAGGATCAAATCATTATCGTGAGCTTGTCAGGCCGCGGCGATAAAGATGTGGAATCCATTATTAGTTATCTTGGCGAGGGGGTATAAGCGATGAACCGTATTGACAGTCGTTTTGCAGAACTCAAAGCGCGCGGTGAAACCGCAATGATCCCTTTTCTAACGATAGGTGACCCTTCGATTGAGGCATCTTTGGAGCTGATTCTAGAAATGGAACGCGCTGGCGCGGATTTAATCGAGCTTGGTGTTCCTTACTCGGATCCACTCGCAGATGGCCCTGTTATTCAGCGCTCTTCTGAACGCGCTTTGAAACGTAAAATTTCCATCTTTGATGTAATCGATGTAGCTAAACAGGCAAGGAATCGCGGATCACAGCTGCCATTCATCCTTTTTACCTATTATAATCCGGTTCTCCAAATTGGTTTGGAGCGTATTTTCAAAGTGATGCAAGAGAATGAAATCAGTGGCATTATTATTCCAGATCTTCCTTTGGAAGAAGATAGTGAGACTAGAGAGATTGCTGAGAAATATGGCGTTCATTTGATTCCATTGGTTGCACCAACATCGAATGAACGTGTACAACGTATTGCTTCAAGTGCACGTGGTTTCGTTTATTGTGTATCTTCCCTTGGGGTCACTGGCGAGCGCGCTGAATTTTTTGGCGGCATTGAAGATTTCCTTACAACCGTTCGTGAAGCCGCGTCTGTTCCCATTGTTGTAGGCTTCGGCATATCTTCGCGTGAGCAAGTTGAACGCTTTGAGAAGCTGTGCGATKGTGTTGTCGTAGGAAGTGCGATTGTCCGCACGATCGAGAGCGCATTAACACATTTCCAAGAGGATGCTGCTCATCCGGAAGGTCTAAAGCAAGTAGGTAACTTTGTAGGTCAATTAAAACGTACGAACAACTAATTGATGAGGTGACTTCATGAAACCGAAACAAACCATTATACATTTACCAGTCTACCAACCAGGTAAGCCTATTGAAGAAGTAAAGCGTGAGCTGGGCTTAACTGAAGTGATTAAGCTTGCTTCTAATGAAAACCCGTTCGGGTCATCTCCACATGTGAAGGCTGCTATTGAAGCTGAAATTGCAAATATTAGTCTGTATCCAGATGGAGGTGCCGTACAGCTAACAGAAGCTGTAGCAGCTTCATTGGGAGTAGAGACGAACCAGCTTATTTTTGGCGCAGGCTCGGATGAAGTTATCCTGATGTTGGCGCGTGCTTTCCTTGTACCAGGTGATGAGTCCGTCATGGCTTCACACACTTTCCCTCAATACAAACACAATTGTGAAATCGAAGGTGCAATCTCCATTGAGGTGCCATTGAAGGATGGTACTCATGATTTGGATGCAATGGCTGCTGCCATTACAGATCGCACGAAAATCGTATGGATCTGTAATCCGAACAACCCAACGGGTACGATGAATACAGATGCGGAAATTAAAGCTTTTTTAGCTAAAGTTCCTGCGCACACGATTGTTGTTCTTGATGAAGCTTATTGTGAGTACAACACAACAGGTGAGTTCCCGGACAGCATTGAGCTAATCGGTCAATACAAGAATGTGATCTCTTTGCGTACCTTCTCCAAAATCTATGGGCTGGCTTCGCTTCGTATTGGTTATGGTATTGGGCATCCAGATGTCATTCGTTCGATTAATCAAGTGCGAGAGCCCTTCAATACGACTCGTTTCGCACAAGCTGCTGCTCTTGCGGCGATTAATGATCAGGATTTCATCGCAAGCTGTCGGGAAGCGAATACTGCGGGTTTAAACTACTTAGAAGAACAATTTAAACAACTTGGGCTGCACTCGTTTCCTGCTCATGGGAACTTTATTATGGTGGACGTAGCACGTCCAGCAGCAGACGTATTCAACGGCTTATTGCGCCGAGGGCTAATTGTTCGTGGTGGTCATATGTTGGGCTTCCCAACATCATTGCGTGTCACCATTGGTTCAAGTGAGCAAAATGCCAAATTCATTGCGGCTCTAACGGAAGTTCTTGCAGAGGTTCCTGTTCTAGTMTAAATCAGAAGATAAAGGTTGATTCTTGTCATGACGAAAATAGCAATATTCGGAGTAGGTCTGATCGGTGGATCTCTTGCCTTATGTTATAAAGGAAAACCAGACTTTACCGTTGTCGGACATTCACCCAATCCGAATTCCGTCGAAAAGCTGCTGAAACGCAATGTTGTTGACCATGCAACTACCGATATGGCAGAAGCGGTGGATKGGGCTGATTATATCTTCCTATGTGTACCCGTGGGCAATCTGGAGGAATATGTTCAGAAGCTGATGAAGCTGCCCTTGAAACAAGGCTGTATCATTACGGATGTGGGCAGTACGAAAGCTTCCATTACAGAAAGTGCAGCAGCACACTTGAAGGAAGGCTACTATTTTATAGGTGGTCATCCGATGGCGGGCTCTGAGCGTCACGGGGTGGAAGCTGCTTCGTCGCATCTGTATGAGAATGCTTTCTATGTCTTGACTCCAGCAGAAGGCACGCCACAGGCTGAGGTAGATCGTCTGACAAGTCTGCTTAGTCATACGAAAGCGCAAATCGTGCAAGTCGATGCTCGTGAGCATGATGATATCGTCGGTGCAATTAGCCATTTACCGCATATTATTGCTGTTGCACTTGTTAATCAAGTAAGAAGCTATAACGAGAGTAATCCCTTGTATCAAAACTTAGCGGCGGGCGGTTTTCGAGATATTACTCGGATTGCTTCGAGCGAACCGACGATCTGGCGTGATATTCTCGTCAACAATCGTGAAGTGTTACTCAAGCTGCTCAAGGATTGGAATGATGAGGTTTCGCGATTCGTTCAACTGATTGAGCAAAGCGATGGAGAAGGGATTGCGGAGCAGTTTCGTATTGCTGGCGAATTCCGCAGTAAGCTACCGGAACGTCGTAAAGGTGTCCTCACTTCCTTATTTGATATTTATGTAGATGTACCCGATCACCCGGGTATTATTGGCTCCATTACATCGCTGCTCGGAAATGCTCGAATCAATTTGAGCAATATTCAAATTATTGAAAGCCGTGAGGATGTTCCTGGTATTCTCCGATTGTCTTTCCGTAACCAAGAGGAAGCCGATCGTGCTTCGGAGTTATTGGGCAAAGAATATGCGGTGCATGTATAAATTTTGAATATCTTTTATCATTTCAGGACTTTCATTGTGTTGGTTTCCGCCAGCGCAAAGGAGGTCCTTTTGTTTTCTTTTTGTAACTGATTCACAGGTCTAAAGGCTCATGCTATAATGGGTCTTATCATTTATATACATACTATTCATTGTTATGGGGCGGTTGATTTGAAGTACCGAATGTTCATCGTAAGCTTGCTAACGGTCATGATTGTCTTTCTTAATTTTTCACCTATTTTAGCAAGTGCCAAAGATGTGTATTACTCCAATGAGGTTGCCGTTCTTGTTTATCACCACATTGATGAATTTGAACAGAGCTCAGTCACCATCACGCCGAGGCTGTTTGAGCGGCAGCTTGTTTCGTTACAAAGGAAAGGTTTCCATTTCATTACCTTGGACCAATTCAAAGACTTCAAAACCAAAGGAAAGCCAATACCGGATAATGCGCTGCTTATCACATTTGATGATGGTTACGAAAGCTTCTATACGCACGCATTCCCTATTCTAAAGAGGCTTGAAATCCCTGCTGTGAATTTCGTTATCACGAAAGATTTGGATGATCCCAAAAGGCCTAAGTTAGCATCTTTATCCAAGGATGAGATTAAACAGATGCGTAGTGAAGACCCTAATATTGAATTCCAAGGGCACTCCGATGAGCTTCATGCAATGAAAGATGGAAAACCCATGTTATCCAACAAGCTTATTCTAAATGGAAAGCTAGAAACTGAGGTTGAGTTTAAGAGTCGGGTTGTTCAGGATACCCGCAAGTGTATGGCCAAACTCAAGGAGTTGAATGCTTCGAAAAATGTAGATTCCTATGCTTATCCATATGGCAGCTACGATGATACGACGATTTCCTACTTACATGAAGCAGGTATCCAATACGCTTTTACAACGAAGGCAGGTCTTGCTTCAGAATGGACGGATTCGATGCAAATACCGCGGATCAACGGTGGAAGCCCTTTTGTACGTCCGCATTCCATTAGCAATTTGATTAAGCAGGCCAAGAGAGAACAATCACAGTTTGTTAGTTCAAAATGAAACTAGGTAAACGTTTTCAAAAAAGTGTTGACAGAATGAAACCGTATACATATAATAAAAGTACAGTATGGTTTCTCTCCACTCCTATCCGATAATCGCACTATAAGTGCAACCGCCGATTCGGCKGTTTTTTTTTTGTCTTTTTGCCTTTTTTAAAAATATATATAAAAGGAATGCAGCTAGATGTCGATAGTAGAGAAGTAGTAGAAATATGAACTTTATCCAACAATTTGTCGAATCTAGCAGGAATCTCGTATTTAATCGAGAATAGGTTAGAGGCTAAATGTTTGCTCAATTTCGACTTCACACTTTTTTTACAAATATAACGCAACTTTTCACTCCAACCGTAGTAAAACATGTATGAACAGTTGGAGTGGTACCCGGAATCGCGAGGAGGGTCGCCACGTAATGACCGATTCCCAATTGATCAGAGAAATCAAGGATGGAAATGTTCAACTGTATAACGAGCTTATGCGTCGTTACGAGCGTAAAATCCTTGCCTTTATTTATCACATGCTAAAGAGCACACAGATGGAAGCTATCGCGGAAGATTTGTGTAATGAAACATTTTATAAAGCGTATCGCAGTTTGCATTCTTTCCGTGAGATCGAGGCATCTTTTTCTACTTGGTTATATACGATTGCCCGTAATACCGTATTGAGTGAGCTGCRCAAAAATAAAAGTGTCCAGGTGTCGTTGGAGCAAAGCGGACTTACACCGCATGCTTCTTTTGATGCGATGCCAGAGCAGGCCATGTTGAGGAACGAAAAGGTGTCCATGGTTCGCGAAGCGATTAATAGCTTGCCTGAGAAGCAAAGATCGGCTTTGATTCTACGCGAATATGATCAGATGGATTATCAGGAAATTGCCAACATTTTGGGTCAAACCGTCAGCTCAGTGAAATCTCTCCTATTTAGAGCGAGAGCATCAGTCAAATTGCATCTGGATCCTTATTTCAGTGAACCGATATTCGAAGAATCGAAGGGATGACTAGCGATGAAGTGTAGTGAGATCCAGGAATTATTTGGAGTCTATTGGGATTTGCCGAATGATGACCTGCGTCGTGCAGCAGTAGATAAGCATTTAGAAACATGCGATGCCTGTAAAGAGGAATTTCAAATATGGGAAGAGAGCATGATTCTGATCCGCACTGCTGCAACTGACGAGGAACTGACGGACTTTGAGCCTCTAGTCTCCACGAAAGTAATGAGCCGAATTTACGAGGATGAATCATGGCGAATTCCAGTTTCCGAACGGATGTATTCGATTTCCTATAAATTAAGACGGAATTTGACGGCGGTTATTGCTTTTTGTCTAGCTCTTTTTGTATTTAGTTTTTTATTTGCCATCGTATATGATGGTTCTCCACAGTCAACATTGGCTTCCGCGGACAATTCACTTTACGATCTTGAAGCACCACAAGCGTTAAAAATTAGCGGCACAGAATCTTTGAATGGACATAAGTTGGGTGATGCCGTAGCCAGTCTGAATCCTAGTTTCATGGAACCTTTGCGTTTTCATGTTGGACCGATCCATTCGTACCCCCATTACTTATTAGTCGTATCGCTTCTTGGATTAGTAGCAACCATTATTATCATGAATTGGTTATCAAGAACGAAAACTTAATGCTCCTGGTGGAGCATTTTGCATTTCTAGCGCGGGAGGTAAAAGAATGACAACGATAGGGTTTATACGCCACGGAAGCACAGAGTGGAATCGATTARGCAAGCTGCAAGGACAGTTGGATACAGACTTAACGGACGAAGGCAGAGAGCAAGCAAGATTACTTGGGCTGCGTCTGTCTCAAGAAAGTTGGGATGGCATCATTAGCAGTGACTTGAAGCGTGCGAATGAAACCGCACAAATTATTTCCACACTGTCTGGCATCCCTCTATTGCGCACAGATAAACGCTTAAGAGAGCGTAAATATGGGTTAGTCGAAGGAACTACTGTCGCTGAACGTGAAGAGCGCTGGGGGGCCGATTGGAAGCTTCAGGATTTGGGTCAAGAGTCGGACAGCGATCTCTGGGCAAGATGGCTGGAGCTTGAAACAGAGATTTTGAATCTCTACCCTGATAAGAACATCTTGCTCATCTCTCATGGAGGTTTTATTGTTCAAGTGCTTCGTGTTTTGAAATTGAATCAAGAGGAGTTCCTGCAGAATACCTCGTTGACCTTGTTGTTGCGACAAAGTGATCAATGGGAGCTTCAATTGTATAATTGTTTAACCCATTTGCAAACGACCTCGGAAACGATGGTATGAAAGTAAACATGACTCGATAGAGTCATGTTTTTTTGTTTGTTACGGAATATTTTCGGGAAAAAATCCCATAATGGTTACTAGAAACATCGGAGTAGAATGCTCYGCCAGATGGGAGATGTAGGATGGAAATGAACCTAGCGGATATGCTCAGCTATGCCGATATCCATGAATTAGGCCGAATTGCACATACCTACGAGTGTGAGTGCAATGGTCATTCTAAGAATGAGTTGATTCAATCGATCCTGAGTACGGCCATGCGCAAAGACATATTCGAAAAACACATTCAAAGTCTTAGTTTGGAAAATATTCGCTTCCTCAACTCCTTGCTTTCGGATCCTCGCAATTCGTTTAGTATGGAGGAACTCATCGCTAGAGCCCAGCAGTCACGCTTTCAGAAAGAAGAGTCACCTGGAGATTGGAATCCAAGGGATATGATCTTGAAATTCAAAAAATTAGGATGGMTGTTTAACGGACACTCCCAACAGACCAAATACCTTTTTCATGTTCCAGCGGATTTAAAGCGAAGATTTAGTGATGCGTTAGCGAAACAATTTAAGCAAGAATTAATGAAAACAGATGAACCAACGGTATATCGTGATGAACAATCACTTCTAGTCGACGACATATTTCATTTCTTAACCGCGATTGCTMAGCAAGAAATGCCATTAACAGCAGAAGGTTTTATGTACAAAAGACAACTGGGTCAGCTCCTCAGTATCTTATCTGTTCAAGAAGGATTGGTAACAAAGGGAACATGGCGATTCGGTTACGGACGAATGTTCAAGGAATACCCGAATAGATTTTCACTAATCTATGACTATTGCTATTACCACCAACTGATCAGTGAGCATGACCTGGTGCTTCGCCTTACAGAAGCAGGAAAGGCACGATTACTGGAAGGGAAGAAAGAAACAGTAACGGATGTGTACACATTTTGGCTAAGGCTCTACAAAAATCCGATTCCGAATCTGCAAGGTATATCKGTTTGGTTGGATCGGCTTTGTGAGCAATGGGTGACGATGGCTTCGATTGTAGATTTGTTTAGTAAATTAGTTAAACCATTTTACTATGATAGTTCAGCATCCATTGTCGAGCAGCGAATCATACAAATGATGATGCACATGGGTTTGATCCGGATAGGTGAAGATCACACGTATGGAGCAGTTATTCAGGTCACTAAGCTAGGTTCTAAAGTGATTCGAGGAATTAGTCTTGCAGAGGAAGATAAAGTGGTACTCTTCTGATCTAGGTATTAACACATTCCCGTTCAAACGGGCTTTTGAATGAAGCGTTGAAATAGCTAGTGAATATGATGTAATAGGAGCATAACAACGGGTTGGCGTACACCATAATGCAGACATATATTTTTGCGAAAAAGAAGCTCCTGACAAACCGCGGACAACATTTGGAGGTAGGTCTCATGGGAAAAATGAATGTATCTAACGATGCGCTGCTGGCACTTTTCGCGGAAATGATTTGGGATAATGCCTTACGCAAATATAGAGAAGAAAATCTTTATAAGGAAATCGATAGCGCTCTTGCTAAAGGCGATCAGACATCCTTTTTGGCGCTAACGTCTGAATTAAGGATTTTACAATCACTAGGGTAATCATTAGCTGCGCATGAGTAAGTAAACATGAAGACATGAGGATACCAATCCCATGTCTTTTTTGTCTGTGTATACTAAGTATATAAGGAAGACTGAATACTTGATTGACAGGTAGGTGATGACAGATTAAAGTACTTAGTACAAGTTGAGCTTGCGCTACATAGCGGATGTTCTTTTGGTAAAAGATAGGGAGGCGCTACACCTTGAAGTTTAATGAAATTGTTGCACAAGAATGGACGGAATTGAAGCCCTACTTGGATACGTGTCTTCTGCCTGTTACGGGGTTGACAGGGATTGAGGATCCGATGCAAGTGACTGCCGTGTTAGAGCGGCTCCGTGATGTCATGGAAATTATCGAGATTCCTTACAAAGGCAGAGTTGTCACTTATCCAGCTCTTCATTACATAGCAGATACGGGTGCAAGTGAGCAAGTGGAGACCATCGTACATCAATTGAAGAAAAGTGGATTTCGTTACATAATCGTAATAACCTTGCATCCGGAAGCAATTCACTGGCAATCAGCCGAAACTGATTTGTTGATCGTTGTCGATAAAGAGCAATGGGTGCAGCAATCAGAGGCAATTCGATCAGGTATTTCCAAACAAGTTCAGCAACTTTGGTACCCTGCCTGAGTAACTTTGGTGAAGTCGTGTATTAATGGAAAAAAAATGCGCAAGATAAGGGTAGTAATGGATGAATGTGGCTTGCAAAAAGTTGTGACAATTTCGTTAAAATTTGTCCGAAAGCGAAGATTTCAATCCAATAAAAGGAGTTATGAATTCTTGACGACCTAGTAGACGTAGGCTATTATTAGAAATGTCCTAGTTATGTAGTGTAATGTCGAACGACACGTGATAGAGGTAGCTGATGTCCGAGAGGGTTCGGACTTCGGCCAATGTAGGAGGGTAGACCTGAGAATGAGTGATCATAACAATCACAATGAAGAACAGCATGGGAAGAAACCCGGGACCAAACGCGAAATGTCTCGTCGACAATTTCTTTCTTATACCCTTGGTGGCGCTGGTGGATTCATGGGGGCCGGCATTATCATACCGATGATTCGGTTTGCCGTTGATCCTGTCCTTCAGCCAAAAGCAGCATCGGACTGGGTTAAAGTTGTCGAAGAAAGTAAAATTACGAATGTCCCACAAGCGTTTACGTTCCAAGTCCATCAGGTAGATGGCTGGTACGAAAGTGATGCTGAACTCGTAGCATGGATTTCCAAGGACAGTAAAGGTGCTCTATTCGCGTTAAATCCGACGTGTAAGCATCTCGGCTGTACGGTTAACTGGAACGATAACCCTGCTTACAAAGATCAGTATTTCTGTCCATGTCATGGTGCGCATTATACGCAAGACGGCAAGAACCTTGCTGTAGCACCTAAACCGCTAGACGAATACACAACAAAAGTAGAGAATGGTTTCGTGTATGTTGGACAACTGCATGYTAACACTAGAGTATAAGGGGGCGTCACGATCAGATGTTTAAAAACGTATACAACTGGATTGACGAACGTCTTGATATTACGCCTATGTGGAGAGATGTAGCGGATCACGAGGTGCCAGAACACGTTAACCCTGCTCATCACTTTTCCGCATTCGTCTATTGTTTTGGCGGATTGACGTTTTTCATCACAGTAATTCAAATTTTGTCAGGTATGTTCCTTACTATGTATTACACACCTGATATTATCAATGCTTATGCAAGTGTTGATTACCTACAACATAAAGTAGCTTTCGGTGTTATCGTCAGAGGTATGCACCACTGGGGAGCTAGTTTAGTTATCGTAATGATGTTCTTACATACCCTGCGCGTGTTCTTCACAGGATCTTACAAAGCTCCACGTGAAATGAACTGGGTAGTAGGCATGCTCATTTTCTTCGTTATGTTAGGTCTTGGTTTTACGGGATACCTGCTTCCATGGGATAACAAAGCTTACTTTGCAACACAAGTAGGTATGAAAATTGCAGCATCGGTACCATTCGCTGGACCGTACATCGAAACATTGCTGCAAGGCGGAAGCATTGTTGGTGCACAAACACTAACACGGTTCTTTGCTATTCATGTGTTCTTCCTGCCTGGCGTTCTGCTCGCTTTGCTTGCCGGACACTTCTTCATGATTCGCAAACAAGGTATTTCCGGACCGCTATAATTTAGGGAGGGGCGAATAGCGTGGCGCATGGTCATAAGTCTGATGAAAAAATCGTTTACGTAGGGGATTCCCGCGTAATTAAGAAAACGCAAGAACAACGACTGATTCCTAGAGATTACTCTGCTTACCCAGGTAAATCAGAAGCCTTCATTCCAAACTTCTTGTTGAAAGAATGGATGGTTGGTGTCGTTGTCTTGGTCGGTATGCTAGTTCTAGTTATGTCCGACCCAGCTCCGTTAGGTTATCCTGCGGATCCGAAGAACACAGCATTTATTCCGATGCCTGACTGGTATTTCTTGTTCATGTATCAATTGCTGAAATACCCTTATACATCGGGTGATTATGTAGTTCTTGGAGCGGTTGTAGTACCAGGTTTACTTTTCGGCGGATTATTACTGGCTCCATTCTTGGATACAGGTAAAGAACGTCGCTTCTACAGAAGACCAATTGCTTCAAGCCTAATGATTTTATCTTTGATCGCTTGTACATACCTAACGTACACATCTTGGTCTCACTATCAAGTTGAGCTTAAAGAGAAAAACATCATTCCAGAGCACATCAAGCGTGAAGAAGAAATGCACGCTAACAAAGGTGGAGCAGCTGGCCAGGGTGCGAAGAAGGAAACGAAAAAAGCAGCTGCAATTGTTGCTGCTGATGACCCAGGTGCTGCGATTTATGCAAAAGCAACTTGCTTAGCATGTCACGGTGCACAGCTTAAAGGAATGCCAGCTTCTGGTGTACCCGCTTTGTTAGGTGTAGGCGATGGACACACGAAAGATGACATTATGGGCATTATCAAAAATGGTAAAGGCAACATGCCTGCTATGTATAAGCCTAATATCGATAAAGGCTTAACAGATGCCGATATTGATAAATTAGCTGAGTGGTTATCGAAACAAAAAACTCAATAAAATGTGAACCTGGTCGCGAAAGTGATCAGGTTTTTTTTGGAAATTTTAGATGGTCTACATATTGAACTTGATTCTAAAGGAGGGGCCAACTTGTCCGTTTCCTATTGGTGGAGCAGAGACTTCTTACTGAGTAAGAGAATGCTATGGTTGCTTTTTATAACCAATTTACTAGGTACCGTATATGGCTATGAGTGGTATTGGCTTCAAATGGTAGACACCATTGCGGAGAATCCGGTATGGTATGTGTTTTTTGTACCGGATAGTCCGACTGCAAGTTTATTTTTCACTCTTTCTGTTGGTTACTTGATTGTCGATCGGTCCCTTACCAAACCAACGAGTAAGCTGTATAGGGCTATTCGCGGCTTTGTTGAGGCTTTTGGGCTTATCACATCATTTAAATATGGGATCTGGGCAGTTACGATGATTTGGGCAGGTGCTTGGCATGGGGCAGCTGTTGGTTGGGATGGATGGATGCTGACCGCGTCTCATTTGGCAATGGCTGTGGAAGCGCTGTTATTTGTTCGTTGGTTTTCATTCCGCTTGCCTGCTATTGTACTGGTGGCAATTTGGACATTTTGGAACGATTTCATGGACTATGAAAGAGGAGTTTTCCCAAGACTCCAACGCGAGTTGCATCCCTATTTGGGAACGATTCAATTCTTCACGGTATGTTTGAGTATCATTGGAATCTGGATTGCGATTACGTGTTTAATGGTAAGAGAGAAAAAAATGTTGAAAGCGAATACCTGATGGTCTAAAGTGGGACGAACCTCCATATGATGATGGTGAAGGAGGGGATGTCCCATGTTTTTCGATAGAGCGATAAGAGGGATAGCGGTGACGATCTTACTCGGCCTTGTTCTTTGTTTACTTGCAGCTTGCGGTACCACTCAACATACAGTTGGACAAGCTAGTAAACCTATAGACCCAGTTCAAGTAGAGCGGATTTCGTTTTTAAATCAGATTGCCGAAGAAATGTATACATTTACGATGTCTGGACAAGTTGCTGAGGCTAGAAATAAGTTGATTCAATTATCAGATCAAATTCCGAAAATTTCATTTGAAGGAATTACGTCCATTGAGGGATTGAATGCTTTGACTGCAACCGTCACAGATGCGAAACGAGTGTATAATGCGGTCAATTACTCACCAACTGATGGACAAGTAGCTGTTGCCAAAATCCGTCTAGCAACAGATGCGCTTTCTCATAAGAACCAGCCGATGTGGCTGCAATACTATAAGGTTCTGCAAAATGATAGTCAAATGCTAAGTCAGCAAGTTAAGGCTAATAAACAGCAAGAAGCAATAGAAGAATATGGTAAGTTATCACAACATATCGCCATTATTCATCCCTCGTTAATCATTAGTCGTGATCCATCATCCATTGAGAAGTTAGATTCTTTAATCGCCTTCCTTCGTACAAATGTGAATACGAAACCAATGCCTATTAGACCGCTAGAAGCTGGAATCGTGAATTTGAACCAAGTGCTGGATGAAATCTTTATGAAACATAAAGATGCACTGGCCTATGTGCCTCTCACGGACCCGTATCATCCCATCATCTGGTMACTGAGTATAGGCGTTATTATAATTGGTGTTTTATCCTATGTTGGTTGGCAAATGTACCAATCTGGTCGACATATCGTTCCCGTTAGGCAAACAAAGGAAAGCGAAAATAGATAAGAAAAAGTGGATTAAGCAAGCTCGGTTGAGCTGTTTAACCCACTTTTTCTTATTTTTATTCAACTAACAAATCAATTTGTTTTAAAGCCCTCACCGATGACCTCATGAACATCCCCAACAATGATGAAAGCACGTGGATCAACGGCGTGAATTAACTCTCGTAATTGTCTTGTCTCATGCCGGTAAACGACACAATAAACGACTTCCTTCGTGTTTCCAGAATAGGCACCTCGTGCTGGGAAGAGCGTTACTCCGCGATCAAGTACTTTGGTGATAGATTCTGCTAGTACACTGGGCTGCTCACTAATGATCGTAAACGCTTTGGCTGCATAGGCGCCTTCTGATATGTAATCAATAATCCGTGAAGTGACGAATACGGCTACTAGTGAATAGAGCACCTTTTCTTTGGGGAGATAAATGAAAGAAGAGCCAATAACGACGACATCAATGATAAGGATGACTTGTCCGACACTCCAGCCTCTCTTTTTATGACCAATGCGAGCTAATATATCAGAACCACCTGTTGTTCCACCGAATCGAAATACAAGCCCAAGACCCGTGCCTAGTGTGATCCCAGCATAAAGGGTTGCTAGAAAATAGTCTTGTGTAGTATGAAAAGGTACTAACCACCCCATATGAATTAGCCATTCCATCACCCATAGAAACAATGAAAGGCAAATGACGCCGAAAATCGTATACAGCATGGGACCCTTACCAAAATTCCGCCAGCCTAAGTAAAATAAAGGAATATTAAATACGAGGGTGGAGATGGAGGGGGGCACATTAAGCACGTATTTGAGCAAAAGAGATATGCCTGTTAATCCGCCTTCCATTAGCTCATTCGATATGACAAAATAATGCAAACCAAACGCATAAATCGCTGTTCCAATCAAGATTCCCAACACATTGAGAAATTGATCTTGGAACCTTTCTTTAAATATCATCTGAATTCCTCCATGCCTAAAATGATTGCCTTGTCTAACAAAAAATTTGTCAACTTTTCTCGTTTAGTTTAACATAAGGAGGATAACCTTTGTGAAGAGGATAGAAAGAAGGATGCCAATGTCAGAACGTACACTTAAAGACCTGCAACAAGAGGTTGATACTTATATTTCCCAGTTCAAGGAAGGATATTTCAGTCCTCTTTCTATGCTGGCTAGAATGTCTGAAGAAGTTGGTGAATTAGCTCGTGAGGTGAATCATTCTTACGGTGAAAAACCCAAAAAAAGTACAGAAGGGGACAATTCAATCGAGTTGGAGCTTGGTGATATTTTATTCATTACGATCTGCTTTGCGAATTCACTTGGCATTAATCTGACCGAAGCGCATGATAAAATCATGCATAAATTCAATACCCGTGATGCAGGGCGTTGGACTAAAATAAACACCGAAACGAATTGACCTTCATAAACTAAACCATCCCCATGAATCGGGAAAACCGTTAATGGCAAAGGAGGATGGGCAGATGAATGGAGAAAAGCAAATACAAAAAGCATACGAATCCATACTTGGGCATGATTTTGAAAAGGCCATTGAATGGTTTGAAAAAGCAATAGCTGAAGAACCAAACAATGCTGTCTATCATCACAAACTTTCCATTACTTTTGCGAGAAGTAATAAGMTAATCAAAGCGGTGGAACATGCATCAAAAGCGATTGATCTAGATCCAGCGAATGAGGCATTTCGCTTTCATTTGCAAGTGTTGAATGCACGTGAGCTTGTCGAACAAGCCAGAAGGCAGCTTACGAATCCGTCTGCTCATCCGGAGCGCGCTATATTTCTGCTAAAAGAAGCGATAGTGCTTGATCCGCTAGCCATTGAAGCGTATCTTATTCTAGGTGAAGCCTTCGCCATGCGTAAGGATTATACCAGAGCTTTACAAACCGTAATGGAGGCTGTACGTCTAGAACCGAATAATGAGCTTGCAAAGCAGCATGCCACGATCTACAAGGTCAAAATGGAAACAGAGATTGGCCCGAAACATAGATAAAGGAGATCATCACAATATGGAGCGTAGAATTCGAGTAGCAGTTATCGGAGCAAGTGGAAGAATGGGGCGGGAGGTCGTCAAGACCGTTCTGCGTGAGTCAGATATGGAGTTAGTAGCAGGAGTAAGTCGTACCTCCGGCCCCATTGATCTTGGAAGAATGGTTGGTATGGATGACTGCGGGATTTTAATGGGTAACGACATCGAAAAGGTTTTAACCCAATCCAAACCAGATGTGTTAGTTGATTTTACAGGACCGCAAACGGCGGTTTCACATACCAATCTTGCAATTCGCTTAGGGATTCGTCCCGTGATGGGAACAACGGGATTCACCCCTCAAGCTATTGCTGATTTGGACATGCTATGCCGAGACAATAATATTGGTGGATTAATTGCACCAAATTTCTCCATTGGAGCTATTCTCATGATGAGGTTCGCTGCTCAAGCTTCGAAATATTTCCCGCATCTGGAAATTATCGAATATCACGGTGATCAAAAGCTGGATGCCCCTTCCGGAACAGCTGTCAAAACCGCGGAGCTCATTTCAGAAGTTCGTGAAGAAATTAAACAAGGTAATCCGAAAGAAGAAGAAACAATTGAAGGTTCCCGCGGTGGGTATTACAATGGATTCAGAATACATAGTGTGCGTCTGCCAGGTGTATTTGCACAACAAGAAGTTATTATGGCCGAGCAAGGTCAAGCGCTTAAAATTCGACATGACTCTTATGATCGTGCAGCTTATATGCCAGGTGTAGCGATAGCGGTTCGTAAAGTTATGACCTATACCGGAATGATTTATGGTTTTGAGCATTTTATAGATTAGAGACCCCTAGGAGAGTGGAAGTCAGATGTTAAGCATTGCACTTATTGCCCATGATCGAAAAAAAGATGAGATGGTGAATTTCGTAACGGCTTATGAGCATGTTTTCGAGGGTCACAAACTATATGCAACGGGCACGACAGGCACGAGAATCATGGCAAATACGAAATTGAATATTCATCGATTTATGTCAGGGCCACTTGGTGGCGATCAGCAGATTGGGGCGCTGGTTGCAGAAAATGAGATGGATTTGATCATCTTCTTGCGTGATCCATTGATGGCTCAACCACACGAGCCTGATATTATCGCTCTGCTTCGTTTGTGCGATGTGCAGGGAATTCCTTGCGCTACGAATATTGCGACTGCTGAGTTGCTTGTAAGAGCGTTGGATCGTGGGGATTTTGCTTGGCGAGAACTCGTACATAAATATAAGCCKGGTATTGAATAAGATGAGTGAACAATTAGATATTCTTATATTTGGTGCCCATGCAGACGACGCTGAAATTGGGATGGGCGCAACCATTGCCAAGCATACTCAGCGTAGACTTCGTGTTGGACTTTGTGAATTGACCTATGCCGAAATGTCCTCAAATGGGACGGTGGAAATTAGACTAGAAGAAGCCGCGGAAGCAGCGAAAATACTAGGGTTAGCTGCACGTACGAATTTGGGGTTGCCAGATCGAGGATTATTTGTCACGGCAGATCATATCGAACGGATTACACAAGTCATCAGGAAGTATCGACCACGCATTGTGTTCGCACCGTATTKGGAAGATCGTCACCCAGATCATATTGCATGTTCAAAGCTTGTGCAGGAAGCTGTTTTTAATGCGAAGCTGCGTAAATATTTGCCAGACACAGAAGCTGTGAATGTGGAGCAACTACTTTTTTATTTTATAAATGATGTGTATGAAGCTGATGTAATCATAGATGTAACAAATACTTATGATATCAAAATGGCAGCACTGCGTGCGTACCGGTCACAATTTGTAACAGGTACAGGTACCGTTGCGACGCCACTCAATCAAGGTTATGTCGAACGTGTAGAAGCTCGTGATCGACTCATGGGTCAGAAGCGTCAACTGACGTACGCGGAAGGGTTCGTTTCCAAACTCCCCTTGGTGATTGAACATTTTGATTGATCGGAAAGAGGTGTGAGAAATGAAAGACAAATTAAAAATTGGTATTACGTGTTACCCAACACTTGGCGGATCAGGTGTAGTAGCGACTGAGCTTGGAAAGCTGCTAGCTGAAAAAGGGCACGAGGTTCACTTTATTACACATAGCATGCCGTTTCGATTAGGCAAATTTCATAAAAATATTTATTATCATGAAGTGGAAGTTAGCCAATATTATGTCTTCCGTTATCCGCCATATGATTTATCGCTCGCAAGTAAGTTAGCTCAGGTTGCCAAAATGGAAGAGCTTGATTTGCTCCACGTGCATTATGCGATTCCGCATGCCGTTTGTGCATTGCTTGCAAAGCAAATGGTAGGTTCGAATCTCAAGGTTGTGACTACGCTTCACGGAACAGACATTACTGTATTAGGGCAAGATCAATCGATTTCGGATCTTATCCGTTATGCCATCAATGAAAGTGATGCTGTAACGGCAGTTTCCAAGGATCTCATCAAAGAAACACGGGAATTGCTAGCCATTGATCGTGATATTGATTTGACTTATAACTTTGTAGATAAACGGGTGTATTACCCGCGAGATATATCGAAGCTAAGAGGCGAATTCGCACGGCCAGATGAGAAAATCCTAATTCATATTTCCAATTTCCGACCAGTGAAACGCGTCCAGGATGTTGTGGATATTTTCGCAAAAGTCAGCAAAGAAGTGCCGTCCCGACTTCTTTTCGTTGGGGAAGGACCAGATCTTTCGAAAATGATTTCGAAGGTGAAGGAAATGGGTCTCACGGATAAAGTTACGTTCTGCGGTAAGCAGGATGATGTGGCTCAAGTCATTTCACTCGCAGACCTCATGCTGCTTCCTTCTGAGAAAGAAAGCTTCGGACTTGTAGCACTTGAAGCTATGGCTTGCGGTGTGCCAACAATTGGATCCAATGCAGGTGGAATTCCTGAGTTGATTACTCATGGTGAAACTGGGTTTCTAGCCGAAGTCGGTGATACGGAGCAAATGGCCGACTATGCGATTAATCTGTTGAAAAATCAAGTGATGTATGAACAAATGGCACAGAATTGTTTGAACCGTGCGCGGTATACGTTCTGTAACGATATTACAACTGTTCAATACGAGGAGATTTACTATCGCGTTTTAGGACGGGAACTCCCTGAATCACATCGCATTTCAGCATCTTCGTGTCAATAAGGATGCTAACTGGATAGGAGAATTAAGTTGGATGCAGGTAAGGGAATGAATGATCCAGGTGCTTCGGAGGTATTAACGACGCTCATGGAAGCTGGTTATGAGGCCTATTATGTCGGTGGCTGTGTACGTGATGCTGTACTGGAACGACCAATCAAAGACATTGATATCGCCACCTCTGCGCTGCCAGAGCAGGTTATTGAAATTTTTCAGAGGACGGTGCCAACAGGACTCCAACACGGCACTGTAACCGTTCTGATAGCTCAAGGAGCCTATGAGGTAACGACCTTCCGTAAGGAGGCAGCGTACGAAGGTTTTCGTCGTCCTGCCTCTGTTGCCTATATTTCGGATTTAACCGAGGATTTAAGGCGGAGGGATTTCACGATGAACGCGATGGCTATGGATGTAGCTGGTGTTCTGCAGGATCCTTATGATGGGCAAGCGGATTTGGCCGCTGGCGTGCTCCGCTGCGTAGGTATTGCGGAAGAGCGCTTTGGCGAAGATGCGCTGCGCATGCTTCGCTGTATTCGTTTCGCCTCGACCTACGGTCTAGAGATCGAGGCTAGCACTTGGCAAGCGCTGCTGGCGAATGCCCCATTGCTGCGCCATATCGCGATGGAGCGCGTGCGCAGCGAGCTGCAGCGCATGGTTGAAGGCCCAGCCCCTGCGCGGGCTGTCCGGCTACTGCTGGCGAGCGKCCTGCTGGCGTACCTCAAAAAGCAGCTTCCGCTGCCTTTTGAAGCCTGGCTCGCCTGGGACGACGCGCTGGACGCTGTCAGCGCGCTGGAGGGGCAGCATGACCGCTGGGCAATGCTGCTGATGCTTCTGGAGGTGCCAGCGGACATCGTCCGCGCGGCGCTCCAGGAGCTGACGTTCTCCCGCGCCGATGGCGCAGCGGTCGCGGAAGTTCTTGCCCTGCGCGAGGCTGTTGCCGCGCAGGCCCAGGCGGATGACCTGGCTCCGCTGGAGCGGGTCTGGAAGCTTGGCGCGGTGCGCCGCGGCGAAGCCGCAGCCCGCGCGTTATTGCGGCTGCTGCGCGAGCTGCCGCCGGTGGAGGGGAAGCGCGGTGGTTTGGCGCGCTTCTTGGTTGAGACGGCGCCGGAGTTATTGAGGCGCGGGGAGGATTGGCTGAAGGAGGTCCCTTGCTTCAGCCTGAAGGAACTCGCCATATCCGGCCAGGATGTGGCGGCGGCCCTTGATCGGCAGCCCGGCCCATGGATGGGCAGGCTGCTGCTGGATCTGCTCGAGCGAGCGGCTCTCGGGGAAATCCCGAATGAGCGCGAGGCTCTGATTTACGCCGCGCAGGCTGCGAAGTAGCAGCGCTGTGCGGTTTTTCTTTTGAGTGGCGGATAGGGAAGCCATTGCTTTTACTTTCGATCACTTGTACTCACGAAGTTGAATAACTGTAAAAACTACATTTAATTTTCGTGATTGTTGCTTAGAATTGTATTTAACTGGAGAACCTCCAGTTAAATAGTGCCTTCCAAGTGAAAAAGCAAGAATTCCTCGGAATTAACTACATTAAATCCAGCTAATCCTGATTTGGGCGCTTTTTTACTCAAAATACCTACATGAAATCCAGTTATTTGAAAAAGTTGGTGGTTGTGTGGTAGCTAGTTTGGGTAAAAGTATCTTATAAGCATAAGGTAGCTAGTAAGTCGAGTTGGAGGTATCTTGTAGTTCATGAAGTAGCTAGTAAGTCGCGTTATAGGTATCTTGCAAGGATAAAGTAGCTAGTTAGTCGAATTAGATGTACCTTGTACACATGAATTAGCTAGTTAGTCGAATTAGATGTACCTTGTACGCATGAATTAGCTAGTTAGTCGAATTAGATGTACCTTGTACACATGAACTAGCTAGTTTATCGAGTTAGAACTATTAAATTAATATTAGAAATCAAGCGCACACCTGCGCTGCTATAGATCAAACTATAAGATTGCGAGTGAAATCGTATGAATGAACGAATTTTAGAGCTTTTTGAGGAAACTCCTGAAACTTATGTATCCGGAGCAGAAATCAGTCGGCGTTTAGGTGTGAGCCGTACTGCGATCTGGAAGCACATCGAGGAACTTCGTGCAGAGGGCTACGCTTTTGAAGCGGCTTCACGCAAAGGGTATCGTTTAATAAGTAAGCCAGCGAAGTGGCAGGTCAGTGAGTTATTGAATGGCATGAAAACGAAAGTGCTTGGTCAAAAAGTACACATTTATGATGAAGTAGATTCTACTCAAACGATTGCACATAAGCTGGTCGCGTCTGGAGCACCTGAGGGCACGATTGTGCTCGCAGAGAGGCAGACAGCAGGTAGAGGCCGAATGGGGCGCAGCTGGCATTCTCCATCGGGTAAGGGGATCTGGCTGAGTCTTATTCTTACACCGCGTATTCCTGTATACTTCATGCCGCAGCTAACTCTGCTTAGTGCAGTTGCTCTATGTCGTGCCATTCAGAAAGTATGCCAAGTTGAAATTGGCATCAAATGGCCTAATGATCTTCTTATACATGGGAAGAAAGTTAGTGGTATTTTGCTGGAAAGCAGTGGCGAGGACGAGCGCTTAAAGTATGTGATTGCGGGGATTGGCATCAGCGTCAATTTGTTAGAAGAGGATTATCCGGAAGAACTGCGCTCGATTGCAACTTCTTTAGCGATTGAGTCCGGCGGAAAAGTTTCACGCGAGGGATTAGTACAAGCTTTTCTTTTGGAATTCGAGGATATGTATGCCCTTTATATGGAAAAGGGATTTGCCCCAATTCGTTTATTATGGGAAGCCTTAAGTGTCACGCTGAAGAGACCGATTCGGACATCAACACCATCAGGCTTTATTGAAGGTATCGCAGATTCGTTGGATGATACAGGTGCTTTGACGGTGATAACCCCGAATGGTGAACGGGTTAAAATTTATTCCGGAGACATTGAACTGAAGTAGTGGGAGATAAAGGGTATCCTCCAGAAGCAAGCTTTGGTATAATAGAAGCATAAGGCGGTATCCTTATAGGAACTGCACTTGTAAGTTGATCTGGCAATTGAACCGAAATAACTGAAACAAGATGTTGGATTCTGCTCTGAGCCTTATAGGACCGAGACAGAGGGATCATTGATTCTTTCTGCATGCGTTCCTTTTAGCTCTTAGCTAAAAGGTTTTTTATTTTATATGAGGAAGCTGGGATTACTGTGGAACAACGTAAAGCGCTAACGACTGCAAAGATGAGAAAAATGAAGCAAGACGGCGTACCGATTACGATGGTAACGGCCTACGATTATCCTTCAGCACGGTTGTCGGAAGAAGCAGGTATTGATGTCATTCTAGTTGGAGATTCACTAGGGAATGTAGTGTTAGGGTATGATTCTACACTGCCTGTTACTCTGGATGATATGGTTTATCATACACGTGCTGCTGTACGTGGAGCCGCGAATACGTTTGTCGTCGCTGATATGCCATTCTTAACGTACCACGGCAGCTTGGACGCCACTTTACAAGGTGTTGGACGTTTGATGCGTGAAGGCGGCGCTAAGGCGGTTAAATTGGAAGGTGGCGCAGAGATCGCTGCCACGGTCAAAGCGATTACGGAAGCAGGCGTTCCAGTCGTTGGCCATTTAGGGCTAACGCCGCAGTCGGTTCACCAACTTGGAGGCTTTCGTGTGCAAGGACGCAGCTCGGAGCAAGCGGAGAAGCTGTTGAGTGATGCCAAGGCGATTGAAGAAGCAGGTGCGTTCGCGGTTGTTCTGGAACTGGTGACGGATGAATTAGCGGCATGGATCACGAAGCAGCTGTCCATTCCCACAATTGGCATAGGCTCTGGTGTGCATTGTGATGGGCAAGTGCTTGTGTATCATGATTTGCTGCAGTATGGTTCTGACAGTGCTCCCAGAAAGTTTGTTAAAGCCTATGCAAATATCGGGGAAACTATCCGTGCAGGGATTGGCGAATATGTGAAAGAAGTGAAAGCGCGGACGTTCCCAGCGCAAGAAAATACATTTCATATGGACAACGATGTTGTTCAATATCTATACGGCGATAAGGAGTGATTGGTCATGGAAGCAATCCACACCATGGAAGTGGTTCAGACAATTGCCGATTTAAGAGCTCGAATTAAGGCGTATCGTCGCAAGAACGATCAGTCGGTTGGCTTCGTGCCGACAATGGGATTTTTACATGATGGACATGCGAGTCTTCTCCAAAAAGCTCGTTCACAAAGTGGATTAGTTGTATTGAGTATTTTTGTGAATCCGTTGCAGTTCGGTCCTGGTGAAGATTTTGAACGTTATCCCCGCAATGCGGAGAATGATTTGGCAGTAGCTGAGGCGTCAGGTGTGGATATCGTATTTATGCCTTCCGTAGATGAGATGTACCCAACACCAACACGCACCACGGTGAGTGTGTCAGAGGTCACAACGAGACTCTGCGGGGCTTCACGACCTGGTCATTTTGATGGCGTAGCAACAGTAGTTAGCAAGCTGTTTCATATTGTGCAGCCTGATCAAGCTTTCTTCGGTTTGAAGGATGCTCAACAAGTCGCAGTTATCGAGCAGATGGTTCTGGATTTAAATTTACCCGTAGAAATCGTGCCTTGCCCGACCTTACGTGAGAACGATGGCTTGGCGATGAGCTCGCGTAATGTGTATCTATCTCCAGAAGAACGCCAGCAAGCGTTGGTATTGTCTCAGTCCTTACAGAAAGCGAAGACATTTATCGAAAGCAAGTCAACATCCTCTTTTACATCCCAAGAGCTAGAAATCTTAGTCCGAGATCATATTCAAACGGCGCCACTCGCCGTTATAGATTACGCTGAAGTATTGTCCTACCCAACTTTAGAGCCTTTTGAACATAGCCATTCTATTACTACTCTTATTATTGCGCTGGCTGTGAAGTTTGGGAAAACACGTTTAATTGATAATCTTATTCTACAAGTMAGGAAGTGACGTCTTATGTTTCGCACAATGATGAAAGCGAAGATTCACCGCGCCACGGTTACAGAGGCGAATTTAAACTATATCGGCAGTATCACGATCGATGAGGATTTAATTGATCTTGTAGATATGCTGCCAAATGAGAAAGTGCAAATCGTGAATAACAACAACGGTGCACGTCTGGAGACGTATATTATTCCTGGGCCACGCGGCACAGGTGTGATATGTCTGAATGGTGCGGCAGCTAGACTCGTTCAAACAGGTGATACTATTATTATTGTTTCTTACGCCATGATGAGCGACGAAGAAGCGAAAAAGCATCATCCAACGATTGCCATTATGGGAGCAAACAACACCGTTGCCCAATTGCTGAAGGAAGAAGAACATTCAACTGTTCTCTAAAGATTTACGGCGGAACCACTAGCATGCATGAAAACGTCTTTGTTTACAAAGAATGAGGGTAAGCTTTCGAAGCAAAGGTGGGGATGCCAAATGTTTAAGCATTTATTTTCCACAATGAATGAGGTTTTGGAAGAAATTCAGAAGGAATATCCGAACAGCGATGTGGAGAAAAAGGCCGAACTAGACGAACAATTGCAAGTGTTAAAAACGATGAGCGATGAATTCATCGAGGCGTGGCTGCTTTTTGAGGAGAAGCTGGGAAAGTTTTATGGGGCGGTGCCGATCAGCCATACACAAATCTTACATGATGAACTGATGGAGCTCGACATGTCCGGTAAGCAAACTGAAGAATTCATGCGCGGACAAGGGTATTATAAGTTGTACATGTATGATCAAGCGATTAAAGAATTCGAGGTGCTGATTCAGCGGCAGCCAGATTTCTTATTAGCGCGAGTGTATTTAGCGATGGGTCATTTGCGTAAAGGGGAGTTTGGCGATGCGTATCAGCACTTCAAATTCCTCTTGCCATTGACGAAAAATTCAAAGATGAAAGCTATTTCTTATAACGCGATGGGTTGTATTCAAGTGCAAAATCAGAACCTAGAGAAAGCTTTCGAATATTTTCAAAAAGCCTATCATACCGACCCCTCTTGTATGGAGCCGCTAATCAATCTCGATGAGTCCTAAACCAAAACGGTAAAACAAGGTATTCCCTTTTCCTAATCAGATTTGGTATGCTAGGAGAAGTGTAGGACGAAGGGATTGAAGATAGACGTTATGAAATTTGCAGTTTTGGATTTTGAAACGACAGGAAGTCAGCCTGGKGACGAAATTATACAGGTTGGACTCGTCATCATAGATCAATTTGAAATTACAAACAGGTATACTTCTCTGGTGAACCCAGGGATTAGTATACCTTCTTCGATTACAACTTTAACAGGGATTACCAATGAGATGGTTGAGGATGCACCATCACTCGATCAGGTGATGTCAGACATGTTTCCACTCTTGTTTGATTGTGTGCTTGTCGCGCATCAAGCAGCGTTTGACTTATCATTTCTGCAGCGAGGACTAACAAGAACTGGCTATCCTCCTTTCTCGGGTCGTGTCCTGGACACCATGGATATGCTGCGTATTTTATTTCCGTCCATTTCTAGTCTACAGCTTAGTATGGTGGCGGCGTTGTTTGGTATTGATCATGAAAGGCCACACCAAGCTGATAGTGATGCGGAAGTTACGGCATTGATTTGGATCCATTGCTTGGATCGTTTACTGGGATTGCCTCTCTTAACGGTACAGCGG
>NZ_JBFTPF010000068.1:0-27922 GCF_056398345.1 Paenibacillus sp. 01T442 | reverse complement strand
GTATTTGGATTAGATTTTGGAGGGCTAACTACAAATAAATGTGCATTAGTCCGAGCAGATCGACCTGATCCCAAACTGAAAAAGATTTATATTACTATTATTAATAAACATCCGCTATCAAAAGAGAGTGAAGAGAGAAATCTTATAAAAAGATTAGACAAAGCTAGATATTCTTTTTTAAAAGGAAATGAAAAAACACCTATTTACGTGGATGTACCTATCGATCTTCAAATGTTAAATCAAATGTATARTTATAGGCATTACTGGCAATTGACTCACAGACCAGTTGATTATGTTTTCAGAGCCCTTGCTCCATTRGGAAACCTTATTGGGGTGATGGTTAGTGCATTTCGATACTTATTAACAAATCAATCTGAAAAGTTAGAAGAAAAAATGAAAATTATAGATAAAGAGATGTTAATAAATAAAGGGCTTGATAAACTTTTCTATGAAACTTATCCTTCCATTTCCTGCTACAATTTAAAGCTTTACCATAAAAAATACAAAGACACAGTCGCAATATATACCAACAATACTTGGAGACCTGCAAAGAAAGAAAATGATAAGTTTATTGAAGATACGACTTTTGTTTCAACTGAAAAATTACAAGATTTAAAACGAATGAGTTCGGGACAAATTACAAGTCATATAGGTGAAATTATTGATTCATTAGATGATTCGTTTCAATTATTAAAAAACATGTTTAGGCTAGAAGAAACTAGAGACATCTTAATAGATGATAATTTAGAAGGCAATGCGCTATTTGGGGGAATTCGTGACGAGTATACTGAATTTATAAAAAATATTGGGAAATCATCGACAAGGCAAGGGAGTTTACAGACTATTTCGAATAAACTAAAAAAAGATTCGAACAGTCATAATAAATTGTTGAAAATTATTTTTGTGAAAGAAACAAGAGAGAAGTTTCAAGAAGCTTTATTAAAATTTTTGCTAAGCGAAGGTCAAGAAATAGATCAGCAATTGGAAAATAATGTTATCGACTACTTCCCTCAAAAAATCACTAATCAATACGATTTTATTAATAATCTTAATACTTGCCGGAAAGAAATTCAAAAATCCGATAGAATGCGTTTCATTAATAATCTAAATAAATTAAATATTAAAACCCATGAACAAGCGTTTTCAATAACTGATGACGAATTTGACGCTATTATATGTTCATTGACAGAATGGTTTAAAGCCACAAATTTAAATGATGTCATTAGAGATTCGCTTAATATTCGATATGATGATCTTGAAATCGAGAACGATGATTTAGTTCCCCATGGCTATCGAATAATCGGTAATTACTTTAATCCAACAAACCTATTGGAAGACTATGTAATTATTTTGCAGAAATTAGATTGGCATGAAGGGATTATGGAGGCTAAATTTATATTAAATGAACCAAAATGGGGATTAGGATTTCAACACATTATTCAATAAAACATGGATTTCATTGAATTAGTATATTGTAAAATATTAAGAAGGTGATATTTTTGACCGCAGGAATGGATTTACCATCGAACGATATTATTAACGAAATTGAATTTATATTTAAAGTATTAAAACAGTATAATGTTTCATTTCATGAAACAAATAGATTCAGTCAATTCTATAAAAGTYACAAAAAATTAATTGAATCAAATAATATCTCTAATAATTTCTCAGAGCTGCTCGAAGGGATGAGAGATTTTTTTGAATTAAAATCAATTGTGTCTTCTCCAGAAATCTTGGGAACCTCGGTTGAGGAATTAAAACTAATGTTAAGCGGATGTAGATTACCCTCAGAAGACTCTAATTCAACTGCAAGGGACAATCAATATCAACTTTTTCTAGCATCTAGATTTAGTGATTCAGGAATGAATGTTAATTGTGTTGAACCAGATTTTTCATTTGAGTTTGAAGGCGTAACATATTCGGTTGCTGCTAAAAGAATTAAGAGTAGAAAAAAGATTTATGAACGAATTAAAGAAGCTGAGAAGCAAATTATGCAATTCGAGCACGATGGTTTTATTGCCTTATCATTAGACAGATTGTTAGAAAGCGATAATCCGTATGTTTTAACTAACAATCCTGATGATTTAGTAAATATAACAAATGAGTTGCTTTTAGGATTAGTCAAGGAGCTATTCCCTGCTAAATACTTTGAAGAAAGAAGCAAAAGAATTAAAGGAATAATAGTCACTTTAGGGATACCTAGTTTTACACCGTTCGATTCATCACTAGGGTATGGATTTTCTCTTCAACTCTTCCCACTAACTGAGTTAGGGGATGAAATGGAATACTTAAAAATAGGGAGAATTTGCGAACAATTAGCTTAACCTAACTTTCTAACTGATCCAAATAGAGTCAATAAAAGTACAGTTTTRTTGGAGCAGCCTCTTCTAAAGAAAGGGGCTGTTTTTCATTTTTTATTTGGGTTTTTAAGTTATGTATTCCTAAATAATGCGCTTCATTAATTGCTATTACTTTTTACTTGTTTTTTCTAATAAAATTTAACTTTTATAACAATATTAAAATGAAGTAATCTGGAAAAAGAATTAAAAGTAAAAATTTTTCAGGGCAATAATTTTATGTTTTCCAATAAAAGCGCTTTGAATATTAAAAATAATACAAAAGAAACCAGAACTAATATCCAAGTGGATAGTGTATTGGTACCAAAAGCTGATCCGAGTGCAAGGTGTATTGTCAAATACATATAAATAAAGATAAAGTTCAACAAAATTCAATATTAATTTAAATTAGGTCTTGATAAGCTGATTGTCAGAGCTTCTACGCAAGTGTAGAGAAGGCTGATCATCCAGGTCTAGATAATAAGCCGGTTGCCGTAGCAGGAGACCCTGCGTTAAGATCAGGTATTATTTTAGCTGCCTGCCCTGTTGCCAAAGGATATGGTGTATCGACTGCCGAACGGTTGGGTGAAGCATTGAAGAAGTGTCCCGAGCTGATCGTCATGCGGCCACGGATGCAGCATTACATTAATGTTTCGTTGCAAATAACTGAAATTTACCAGGAAGTTACGGATCTAGTTGAAATCTTCAGTATTGATGAACAGTTTTTAGATGTAACTGGAAGTATTCCGCATTTCGGAGATGCGATGACAATTGCTGAGACCTTGCAGTATAAGGTGCTCAAACAAACGGGCGTTAAGCTGCGGGTCGGAATTAGCTCGAATAAAATCTTAGCGAAAATCGCGACAGATATATGGGCCAAAAAGAATGCAACCGGCATATTCACACTGCTGCCATCCGCTGTCGAGGAACATCTATGGAAGGAACCTGTCAGCAAAATGTTCGGTGTGGGTTCGCGCATGACGGCGCATTTTGCTAAATTGGGCATGTATACCATCGGMGATGTGGCGCGGACGCCGCTGCCGCAGCTGAAGCAGAAATTTCGTGCGCGTTTTGGCAAGCAGTCGGACATTCACGCGGAGGTCATGTGGCGAACGGCAAACGGGTTGGATGACAGTCCAGTCACGCCGGGCACGTTCGATACACCTCCGAAGTCGATCGGTCATATGATGACGCTGCCGAGGGACTATGCAGAATCGTCGGAAGTGAATACGATACTTATGGAGCTGACGGAGGAGGTGTGCCGGGATTGCCGGCGCAAAGGCTATATGGCCTCTATCGTGACGGTCAGCTGTATGTGCAGTCCCTTTGATGCGCCGACAGGTTTCTCGCGCCAGATGAAGATGCCAGACCCGACGAATCATACCGGCACTGTTTTTCAAGCTGTGAAGCAGCTTTTCTATAAATTCTGGGATACGATGCCAGTTCGTCGTGCTGGCGTGATGCTGAGTCAGTTCGTGAACGATGAAACGTACCAGCTCACCCTTTTTGAAGATCAAGTGAAGGCACGTGAATTGGAGAAGGTAACGGATAGCATTAAGGATCGGTTCGGCAATGCGGCGATTGTTCGCGCGTCCTCCTTGACGACAGCTGGCCAAGCGAAGGTTCGCTCGCTCAAAATCGGAGGTCATTATAAATGAGCAAAAAATTGCAGAATAACGGTTTATGGGAGTCAAGCCGCATGATGCTGCCCCAGCACCGGGAAGCAGCTCAAAGCCAACGTCATGACAAACCGGTTCCTACGAAACGCCCGACAGTGGATGACATTAATATTATACGAGAATCTGTGCTGCTGCCGCTCATGCATACGATTATTGTACGAAGGGCGCGTGAAGTGGAGCGTTCCTCCGAGATGCTAAGAACACTTTATTCGAAGGTGGCTCAGGTGCTGGCCAAGAATATGCACGCGGACTTAGCCAAAGTAAAGCGTCATATGCTCGAAAATGACATGCATGTCGCGGAAGAAGAGAAGGATGATCAGATGATTCGTTACCGGTATCGGTGCCGTGAGCATGAAGATCGTTTTACGATGACGAGGGACTATATGCGTGCTGAAATTGGTGCGCGAATCGGCCGATATGCCGACAGTCTGGTCACAACCATTTATGGGACAGATCCGCGTGTGAGTGTGTTAGAGAAGGAAACGAAGAAGAAATCGTGAATCTGCCTGAAGATATCGCTAGCGCCCCTTCGCACAGCCTGAAGAAGAAAAGTTCTTCGGGCTGTGCGAATTGACGTAAGCCTATCTTTTTTCCATAATGGAGATAGGGGAATGAGATAACGGTGTGAAGGAGAAGGATGTTAACCTATGTGCGGACGCTACACGATCACTGTAACGTTAGAGGAATTGATGCTGCGTTACGATATGTACGATACTTTTATGCCGAGATATAGCCCTAAATATAATGTTGCGCCCGGACAGCAGGTGATGGCGATCGTCCATGACGGGCAGCGAAATAAGCTAGGCGAACTGCGCTGGGGACTGATTCCAGAATGGGCCAAAGATGAGAAAGTTGGCTATCAAATGCTCAATGCACGCTCCGAAACCTTGGCGGACAAGCCTGCCTTCCGCAAGCCATTTGAACGTAAACGCTGCCTGATCCCAGCAGATTCTTTCTATGACTGGAAAGGAAGCGGCAAGCATAAACAGCCCATGCGCATCATGTTGCGCAGCAAGGAACTGTTCAGTATGGCAGGGCTTTACGATACATGGACATCTCCCGAAGGTGTGCGGATCTCAACTTGTACGGTCATTACCACGGAATCGAACGAGATGATGAAGGATATTCATGAGCGTATGCCGGTCATTTTGCCACGAGAGAAGGAAGCTGTTTGGTTAGATCGGAGTAGGAAGAATGTGGATGAACTTCGTCCGCTTCTGCAGCCATACCCCTCGGAGCTCATGATGGCGTATCCGGTATCTAGCCGCGTGGGGAGTGTACGGAATGATGATGAGCAATGTATAGAGCCGATCAGTCTTTTGCTTTAAAAAGGTAGAGGGTAGCAGAGAATAGGAGCGTCAAGAAATATGAGAAATGGTATGTTGCTTAGGATCACACTGATACTTGCTATTGTAGCGKCGATCAACGGTTATATAGGCTGGCATTTGAAGGTTTATTTATCGCATTTATTGGGTGCTTCATTTTATCCCTGGTTGTATTGGCCTGTGTTTTGGATCGTTGGGTTCTCCTATGTCATAGGGCGGTTTGGAACGAAGGTGCTGCCTCCAACGCTAACACGACTGCTTAACATCATGGGTTCCTACTGGTTGGCTCTCATTCAATTCGGTATCCTTCTTTTGCCGGTCACGGATGTGGCGATTGGTGTGCTTTATGGTGCGTCTGTTTCGTCAGCTAATTATGTGCCTATACTGGGGTCGATCGTTATAGCCATTGTACTTATTCTCCTCTTAGTAGGCTCATATATGGCGCGAACCCCGGTTATCCGCAAATATGAGATTACGATTCCCAAGCAAGCGGGGGACTGGAAACAGCTTCGGGTCGCTGTCGCTTCGGATATTCATTTAGGTGCTGTCGTCGGCAATCGCCACTTGCGCAAGCTTGTCAAGCATGTGAATGCGATGAAACCTGATCTGATTCTGCTGCCGGGAGATGTCATTGATGATGATATTAAACCTTTTATTCGTTATCAAATGGGACAGACCATGCGAGAGTTGCAGGCACCGTTAGGCGTGTATGCTGTGCTTGGCAACCATGAATACTATGGCGGACATATTCCAGCTTTCGTGGAACAAATGGAACAAATCGGCATTCGTGTGCTGATGGATGAAGTTGTTCATGTCCAAGAACGCTTCTATCTCGTAGGGCGTAAAGATAAGTCTGCGGAACATTCCGCTGGAGGACGTAAACCGTTAGTCTCCTTGATGGAGGGAGTAGACCTTGCCCAGCCGATTATCGTTATGGACCATCAACCGTACCAGTTAGACGTAGCGGCTGCCGCAGGCGTTGATGTGAATTTGTCAGGTCATACGCACCGTGGTCAAATAGCGCCGAACCATCTGTTCACTAGACGGATCTTTGAACTAGATTGGGGCTATTTACGCAAAGGGAATTTACATGCGCYGGTGTCCTCGGGCTTCGGTACATGGGGACCACCGATACGATTGGGAAGCCAAGCGGAAATTATTGAGTTGACTATCCATTTTACAAGTCATGATAGAGAAGAGGGGTAACACCTATGCAAGAGTTAGAGAAGAAACAAATTACACCTGTGGAGCTGGCGGCAGCGATGATGCAGTTTACGATGAAAAGCATAGAAAATAGTTGGGACACGTTGAAGCCTGCCATCATGGCCTATCTACCACAACCTGTCTTGACGATGGCCAAAGAAGATGAACTGTTAAGAGAGATTTACATAGCGGCTTTGGCGTTGGAGATTTACTGTATTCCGCACGCATTCGATGAAGAAACAGCACGCCTAGTCAGCCGAGCTATGGGCGAGGTGATGGCTTCAGACAACTTAGCGGAGCATCGCCTATCGGAGTCGATTGGACACAATTATCTGCCTAGATTAGAAGCAGTTGCCGAAATGGCACCTGAGGACTTGGCACTTGAACTTGTTCAAGAAGCAGCGAAAATTCTGTACGAACGCATAGAGCTTCCTTTAAAGCCGGCAGATCCAAGTACAAGTCTATTGTGGGCAAAATTATTTCCTTTTTTAGCGGGCATTGTTGGGAAATGGCCGATCTTGGCCACCAAATTCGAAGTGAAGACCGAGTAATCGTGGGCGTAATTAGCCCGAGGATGGAGGTAAGCAACATAAATGGCAAACAAACGAGTTCATGTCTATGTGTTATCTGGATTTCTGGGGAGTGGTAAAACGACTTTGCTCACCAAAGCCATTGATTATTTCACCGAAGCGGGCCGCAAGCCGGCTGTGATTATGAATGAAATAGGCGAGGTGAATTTGGATGGACAATTAATTGCTAATGAAGTCCCTATGTCGGAACTGCTTGGCGGATGCATTTGCTGTTCGAGTCGTGGTGATCTTGGCACAGCCTTGAACGAATTAGTGACAGGGGAACAGCCAGATTTAATTTTCGTTGAATCGACGGGGATTGCGAATCCTATGGAAATTATTGATGAGATTACGGACGCTTCGCTCATACTTCCGATAGAGCTTTCAGCCATCATTACGGTTGTGGATGCTCCACAGCTGCTTGAATTAAATCGAACAAGTCGCGGAAAAACCTACCGGCTCATGCGGGATCAAATTCGATGTGCGAACTTGCTCCTGCTCAATAAGACGGACTTGCTGCAGGAATCGGCGCTTCAAGAAGTGCATGATCTCGTAAAGGAATGGAATCCTTATGCGGATTTGCATTATACCGTGTTCAGTCAGATCGATATCAAGCTAATTGAAGATATTCATACAGAGGGTTCTGACAGGTCGCCTGTGCAGGTAGAATCGAACGAAGAGGCAGTTTCGCATAGCCACGAGCATCATCATGAGCATGATCATCATCATTCGCATAACCATGTAATGGCGTATACCCATTTTTTTAAACGGGCCGTAGATAGTAACGCATTTGAACAATTCGTGAGCCAACTTCCTCAGGAAGTGTATCGTGCCAAAGGGATTCTCAGCTTCTCGGATACATCGAGTCGGTTCTTATTCCAATACGCCTATAGAGAAATGGATTTTGTGAAAATAACGCCTAAGGGCGACGTGCCTGACGTAGCAGTCTTCATTGGGGAGAACTTTGCCAAGGATGTCATTCGCACCGAGTTGCTGAAATTAGAAGCGGAGTCGGATACATAGAAGATAAACAGCCTAATGGCAAGTCCTTGGCTAAAATCCGGTGCATACAATTTCCGTCATCGTTCTACACTTGACGCAAGTAGCCTATTTGCTGCACTATAATAGGAGAACATTTCAACACAGAGGGGTAATGCAAGTGAGTACGCATACGGATACGATTGATGAGATGCTAAGAGCGATGTCGCAGAAGGGCTGGCGCATTACAGAGCAGCGCAGAAGCTTAGCGACCTTATTCGCAGAATCGGGCAGTTACTTAGCGCCGAAGGATGTTTATGATCATATGAAAATAAAATATCCAGGCGTAAGCTTCGATACGGTGTATCGTAATCTCCGATTGTTGAGCGAGATGGGTGTTCTGGAGCAATTTCATTTGGCGGATGGCTTGAAGTTCAAAGCGAGTTGTTTGTCCCATCATCATCATCACATGATTTGCGTCAGCTGCGAGAAGACTGTGACGTTTGAGTTCTGTCCGATGAAGCTTGTAAAGGATTTGCCGGAGAGCTTTGAAATTCAAAGCCATCGGTTTGAAATATTTGGCTATTGTGCCGATTGTAAATCAGCCATGCCTGCCGCTCAGATGAGCGAGTAAATTTGACGGTACTATGCGCATAAAGAGCAAAAAGCAGTCTGCTGGGGATGAAGCCGGTAAGACTGCTTTTTGCTTTGCATTATTTGCTTTTGGTTACGTGTAGCAGCTCAGGAACTGTGACGAACGTGTAGCCAGCTGCCTTGAGCTTAGCAATTAACGGTCCAATGGCTTGCACGGTGCCTGACAGATCTTGGCTGTCTGCACCTCCAGAATGCTGGAGAATAATAGACCCGGGTTTCGTTTGCTGCATGATATTGTGAAGGACCTGATCGGAATTCAGTGATTTCCAGTCGAGGGAATCGACATTCCAGTTCACAATTAAGTAGTGATGATCTGCAATCCATTTGACCTGTTCTTCATTAATTGCGCCATAGGGGGGACGGATTAACCTAGGTGCGTAGCCGATAAGGTTGTGTAAAATGTTTTCTGTACTCTCAATTTGGTTTTGAAATTTATCCACAGAGAGCTTCGGTAAATTCTCATGGCTGTAGGAGTGGTTGCCGATGACATGCCCCTCATTGACGATTCGCTTGATGACATCGGGATGCGAGTTAGCCATAGCACCAAGTACGAAAAAGGTTGCTTTCACTTGATTTGCTTTTAAGGCATCAAGTACTTTCGGCGTAAACCGAGTATCGGGTCCATCGTCAAAGGTTAACGCGACTTTCTTCWCCTGACTGGAGCCGCGGAGCTTGAACGTGTCGGGATATTTAACAACCAGCTGAGAGAGTGTAAGCTTTTTCTGAGAATTTCTGACTTGGCCTTGATTTTTTTGAACGGGCAAAGAAGGACGCTTAGAGACTTCGGGTTGTGCTACAGGCCTTTTCGGATTGATCTTAGGCTTCAAGCTGGGAGTCAACGTAGGACGTGGAGCAAGTGTATGGTTTGGAGCTCGTGTAGGTGCTGTGGGCAACGCAGAAGCAGAGGGCGTGCTCGCGGGTGGCAACATGCTCAATCGCTTGGAACCGGAAGCATCTGTAATCAACGGGGACTCCGTAAAGTCCCTAATAGCCTCCATGGATGTCTGAGTGACATCTGGAGTCGAATGTTGGGTTGAGCTCTGATTTGGAAAAGACTTCGTTAAAGGCGTACCGCAGCTGGTTACAAGCAGACAAACGATGCTAAAGGACCAAAGCCGCTTGGTCATGACAATCCCCTCCGAGCATTTTATGACTATGCTCTAGGTTTTGTAAGGGGAGGCGAAATTATCCCGTGCAAATAACGGAAACAAATTGTTCTAGAGATGGGGCGCTTCACAAGGGGGACAGACTATGAAATAATTTTTTGAAACGTAACAATATCTAAAAATTGACCCCATTTGAAGCCAACCTCTCGATAGTGTGCACATTGTTGGTAGCCATTTCGGGTGAACATATGGATGCTAGCAGAATTATCCGCACAAACAGTTGCAATTATGGAATGGAAGCCGCGCGCCTTCGCGAACGCTTCTACATATTGAATAGAGGCAGATCCGATCCCTTTGCCAACGCATGCTGGATGAAGATAGATGGTCACTTCACCTGTTGTATCATAGGCTTGTTTTTTCTTATGGGGCATAATTTGAACATAACCTTGCAACTTCTCATCTAGCAGAATGACATACGTTTGATAACGAGGATTAGCGTGGACGACACTTTCTGTGAACTCGGGTAATGCAACAGGTTCTGTATGGAACGAATAGGTTGAATGAATAACGAAATGATTGTAAATATCCATCAGTAAAGGAATATCGGACGTTTCCAATGGCTTGAATGTTGGGGTAGACATGATGTGGGCACCTCACTCAGTTAAGAAGTCAATTTACAATATAAGTTCAACGGGGGAAGCTACTCCCCTGCTTCGAAATGACATTTTCAAATAGACATTCCGTCCTAATCCATGTATCTTGGATATATATCTACTAGAAATAGKGGGAGTCACATGTCKGGCAATTCAAGTTATATTCTCGTGATCGTCATTGGTGTTATCGTACTCGCTGGCCTKACTTACATGAATCTTCGCAAAATAAGCAAATCCACAGCCGATTTGACACAGCTTAAGAAAAGAACCCTTCTCTGGAGCGAAATTTCCCTTGCATTGTTCGTTGTGCAATTGTTTTTCCGTGATCGTAACGGCGGATTCTTATTGTTCTTCGGTATACTCACCCTGTTCACAGGGGCGCACTACTTAGGGGTCTTATATTATTCACGCAAAAGAAACCGATAAAAGTGAAGAGGCTCTCCACGTAGCGTGCTACGGAGGGGAGCCTCTATTTGATTATCTCAATCTATACGCCTGCACGGACGTTCTAGTCGTTCCAAGTCGTAGGCTTCGTCTTTGTCGGCGTTTTCCATTTCTGATACCATTTCTTCTTCTGCTTCTGTCCCATTAATGTTCGTAACTGCAACATCACAAGCTTAGCGCGGTCTTCATCGGCATACTTGTCACGTAGATTCTCAAATACAGGCTGATCTTTCATGGCTGACCTTCTTTTCTGACTGTAGGATGAATGCGAAAAGAGAATGTATGTTCTTGTTTTTTGATTATAGCATAAAATGGAATAGAGGATCAAGCCTACCAGAAGGAGAGCGTGTTGTAAATGTGGAATGTAAGTAGCAGTCAAACAAATTCCTAAGGAGGTGAACAATGAAAAGGTTTATTCTATTATTACTAGTACTCTCTGTCCCAGTTGGCGTAGCCGGAGCTGCTACTTTAAATGGAGATTTCGAAGGAAATCCTATTGTACAAGTAACATCCGAAGGACAACATTTAAAAGTCGATGAATTACCCGCAATGATTTATAAAGATCACACTGTTGTGCCCTTGTCTATGTTACGACAACTTGGGGTTCTCGTGACATGGAATCCCGCTACATATAGTGTAAATGTGACAATGCCTCAATCCGTCTCAGCCAACCCCTTAAATCCTGCCAAACAAGAATTAGAAAACTTGATGAATGTCTATCAATGGCTAAAGGATACGGATACAGCCTTGCTAACTTTCTCGCAACAACTTCAGCAGTATGCCAATTTAGCGAATGGAAATGAATTTACGAATCAATTAAATATGGATTTTGAAGAATTAATGAAACAATACAATGAATCCAGCCAAATAGCGCTAAATCTCATACAAACAGTAAGTAATTCAGATGATCTTAAATCCATTATTAAGAATGAGAGTGTTGCATTTAACAATGTTTTACAAACAAAGAATTTGCTATTGTTTAAACTTACAGGAAATAGTATGCCCGAATTCGAGAAACAATTTGGCATCAGCCTGCTTAACGCTACGCGTACGGCACAAAAAAACTTGAACAACACGAATGCAATCCTTCATGAACTGCAACGTAAGAATAACGAACTCTTGCAAGTCAAATCTTCTAATACAAGCACCTAGACTATAGGGGGATGAGATGTGTTGCATCGGGTATGTGTGATATTCGTGGCTTTTACAGCTATGCTGCTAAATAGTTATACCCTAACGAGTTATGCTAATGATGGGAAAAGCTCGGTCGGTGTAAAGATTCAATTGACCATAAACGATGTAACGGCAGTCGTAAATGGGCAGAAAACGACGCTTTCAACACCGCCTGTGTTGTTAAATAATACGACAATGGTTCCTCTTCGTTTTATTGCAGATGCCTTGAAGGCAGATTTGACATGGAATACAKAGGACCAGTCCATCACTCTCAAGTATGCGGGTCATTCGATACAACTTTCCATTGATAACAGAATTGTTCGTATTGATAATCAGAGTAAGACGCTAGAGCAGCCAGCAGTCATAATGAATAATACTACGCTAATGCCATTGCGATTTATTGCAGAAAACTTGAATCAGACGGTTGCTTTCAATGATGAAACGAAAACCATTATGATCACAACGCCTCATCCGAAAGCTGCGGAGATTCGTATAGACAACTTAATGACGGCTTCGAATATKGGTTTTACCTATAATTTCTTTGTCGAACGACCCAATGTGAATGTGATCAGTATGGCCTCCGATCAGCACAATCTGATTTATATTTTAGAGCGAAATGCAGCTACCGAGATGAGTTTTATCCTTCGTGTCTATAATGAAGTAACAGGTGAAATGAAAGTGATGTACAGCGGTTTTGATCAGAGCTTTAATTTTGACTATAGGGATCCGAAGTTTGGAGAGCAGCATATTAACGCCAGCATTCTCTCGCCGCGCAAACTTGTATATGATTCTAAATTGGAAAAGCTTTATTTAATGGCTACCAGTAGCTTTTCTTCTGATACCAGTGTATCTACCGTCATATATGAGATTGCACCCAATGTTCGAATGATGACATATACAATCGGGAAAACGACTTATCATCCAGGTAACTTTATGGTGACGCCCGATGGTCAGCATTTTTACTTCAGCGATATTCTTCACGATCACATATATGCAGGCGAATCTGGTCAGCAAGCAAACGTATTCATGTCCTTTACTCCTGAGAAGGATAATGTGAAACTGGCAGCCGTTGTGAATGGTGGTAAAGTGTTTGTTCTAGATGTATCTAAGCAATCGATTTTTGAACTGGAGGAATCCGGAAATCTGAGGTTCGTAGCCCCCATAGACATAAAGGAAGAGATTCTGAGGGTATACGAGGATAACGGAACTTTCTACGTCGAAGGGCAACGACAGATTTGGGAAGTAAAGACAACTGGTGAAACTCAGCCTTATGTTGGTTTGAAAGATATTGCTGCTTATAACACAGGTCTCTACCTCCCCAAAACCAATACGTACGATGCCAGTGCTTTCACGAATATGGGCTTTTCATTTGGATCGATGCTATCGTTTAACGTTTTTGCAATTAATCAACACGGTAATGTAGTGATGTATGACGGGTCATACCACCTGCTGAGAAGGATCAATGTTTATAAGCAATAAGGGTGGATCGTGTAGGGTGGTATATGAGAAGATTGTGGTGGCGTAATTGGGACAATGCTGTTCAGTTGAGTCGCAAAGAGGAGTGTTCGAGGAGTTTTTAGATGTTAAATGAAAAGAAGTCCCCCTCGTATAAAAAAGKGGACTTCTACTATTTTATGAAAGATCTTGAATTGTTGTAGAAACAGACTGGTTTTGATGTAAAGTTTTTTGTGCTTGTTGAAGCTCTTGTTCTGCTTGTTGTAGTTGTTGGGAACTTGAAGCAGCGAGCTGATGAGCTTGTTGTGCTAATTGGTCCGCTTGAACCGCAGTTTCAAGCGCTTGCGTAGCCTGTTGTGTCACTTGCTGATTTAATTGTTGCGATTCCTGAATTGTTTGTTGAGCTTGTTGCTCAACCTGTTGAGCTGTTTGATGAGGATTAATTGGATTTTGAGATTGAGTTTGAGTTGTTACAGTAGAAGTTAATGCTTGTGCTGCTTGAGCAGAAGGTGATTGGTTTGTAGCTTGTGTTACAGCATTAGCTGCTGCTTGAGCTGCTGCGTCAATGACCTGTTTAGTTTTGGCTTGATTACTGTTTTGGTTATACAATTTATTTTCCTCCTTTGATTGGGTGGTGTACCCTTCAATATAATGCGATAAAAGAGGCTTAAGTTATACTAAAAAATTCAAAATAGTTATTTGAAGAGTTGGTCTAGTATTTTGGTACAAAGTGGCTGCGTACAACGCCCATTAGATGAGTACAATATCTATGTTTTCAATTACTCAGATGGGTGGGCTAATGTCATGACAACACACGATAAACAACGAGAAAATCACGCTAAAGATCAAGAAGATAATAAACCGAATCATGGTAAAAGTAGAAAAAAGGGTAAGTAAATACTAAAGTAAAAAAAGCTCTTGGGGGAGTCCCTCAGGGGCTTTTTCTTTGTCCGATGCTTCTGGTACAAATCATTTTCAATGACTTGTCTATTGTTTTTAATATTCATAAATTAAATGATTAAGCTATCGTACCTCGTTTAGCTGAATATACAACGAGTTAACTATCCATTTATTGCTGTAATTAGGAAACAAATTGCAGTGAGAAAAGATAATGGTGTCATAATAAACTTTTCCTTTTTACTTTTGGACAAAGCATTCATTATGGTATTTACTATTAAATAAAATGAAAAAAAATAACATACTCCTTTTGCAATGGTTGTTAAAGCATCTATGGAGATTACATTCCCTGCTTGAAGTATAAAGATGATTGCAATCAACTGAATTAATACCGAAATTGCACATGCAACTCTCATTTGTTTTGGCATTACTTTATACTTACCGCCCATTGCAAACTCTCCGTAAGGTAAACCCATAGCTAACAATATGTACAAAATGGCAACCGCCAAAAATGTAATACTTCCAATTAATGCCAATACCACTTAGACACCCCGATTACATTTACTTTTTTCTTCCAATTCTTTATGTAGATAGTATAGCATTTACTCAAGAATCCTACCCGTTTAATAACCTTTATTGGCCTTAGGGAAAGTTAGCCTTATGTTTTTTTTGTTATTAAACCTCTGTTCAAAAAACGCTTGAATTGCTAATACGTCGTCAGTATACAATAAGAAGAAAAGTTCTTTTTATATATTGATGAGCAAAATTAATAATAATGGGATATGGGAATCTTCACGCTTCATCGGTCCCGAGTTTAAAGATGCTATTCGTCTGCAGCAGAAAGAKCTTAAGCGTATAAGCAGGCAGAATTCCGCTTAGATACGATCAATCCTTTTAATGGAGTAGAGGATTGGCAAGGGATTTGTTATAAGGATGTTTTGAAAGCAGAGTTGAGCAAAGAGTGGACTGAAGATGAGATGGCAGATCCATAAATTCTATTGTTAATGATCCCTTAGACTTTTTTAGCCTATAATTAACCATACCCTGCTAGTAAAGAACTAGCAGGGCTTTTTCTGGTGAAGGGTAGATCCCATTCKCCCATCATTTTTTAACTAGCAATTAGTATTCTTGCTCTTCCTTTGATGGTCGTGTAAAAGCAATGCCTCTGTTAATCAACTCTTTTTCAAGTAATTCAATAAACTCTTCACTTAGATTCATTATAAGAGCATCTTTGTACGCCGAAAGTAAAGCGTCGTCACTCAGCTTCAAATTGTATCTCAATATTACATCTCCCTGTAGCGAATGGGATTCAAACCCTCACCTTAGGTATTATGGACTATATGGAATATATTGGGTTGCATTTTTCGACAAAAAGCATTGAATCATTTGGAATGTCTAGATGAGAAAAGTTGCCGCGGCTTTATTAATGAAAGAAAAGAAAAGAAAAGATTGCGCAATGTAAGTCTACAGATAAGCTTGCTAGTAAGTGGATTTCCTGGTGGGAAGAAAATCCTCAGACTTTTCTGTTTCACAAATAGAAGCGAAAAAAGCCCGAAAGAGAAATCCACTTTTGGGCTTTTTTCGTTAATTTAATGTAGATAATGTAGATTTAGAACGATTATATTTCATTTGGTACCCTATATAAAATAATAACGGCGACTGCTTGCGCAGCCGCCTCATGGGAGAGGAGAAACCGGATGAAGAGCTTATGGGGAAACGTAAGCCTTCTCCGCGGTTGTCTACGACATTCTCTGATGTCGATAGTTCAAGGATGACCGCTTTACGGTAATTTTATACATCGCAGGGATAAATTTTTTGTGTCAGATTAGTGCTTGTGGTACGATAGCAAAAGAATGAACCAGCATGGAAGGGAAACGCACAGATGAGAGTGATTTCAGGCACGGCCAAAGGCAGGTCGTTAAAGGCTGTACCCGGTACAAGTACACGACCAACAACTGATAAAGTGAAGGAAGCGATCTTCAGTATGATCGGACCTTATTTCGATGGAGGGCAGGTGCTCGATCTGTTTGCCGGCACGGGTGGGCTAGGGATTGAAGCGCTGAGCCGTGGGATGGATAAGGCTGTTTTTATTGATATCGAGAAGAAAAGCATTGACACCATTGGGCACAATGTTGAAGTCGCCAAAGTGAAGGATCAGGTGGAGATTTACCGTACGGATGCGGCGAGAGCGTTGAAGGTACTGGCGAAGCGGGCAGAGAAGTTCCAACTTGTATTCCTCGATCCACCATACCGGATGAAAGGGATCGCTGAGCTGATGACGACGATGGAGGAACAAGCTATTGTGGAACCGGACGCGACGATCGTGGTCGAGCACGATGCTAAGGATGTATTGTTAGAAACCATAGGGGGCTTCAAGCAGCTACGTAGAGCAGACTATGGAGATACAGCTGTTACCATATTTAAACGCGACAACACATCCATAGGACTCAGTAATTGAAGGAGATGCACAGCATGATGAGGCAAGAACACGGTATTACAGTTGCAGTATATCCAGGTAGCTTTGACCCGGTTACCTATGGTCATCTTGATATTATACATAGAGCAGCAAAAGTATTTGATAAACTTATTGTAGCGGTGCTGAACAATACATCCAAAAATGCGTTATTCACCCTGGAAGAGCGCATGGAACTGCTTCGCAAGGTAACAGCGGATCTTCCCAATGTGGAGATCGATGGTTTTCGTGATCTGATGGTCAATTATATGAAACAACGTAATGTCAGACTTATCGTTCGTGGACTTCGGGCCGTTTCAGATTTTGAGTATGAATTGCAAATGGCATCGACCAATCACAAGTTGAACCCAGATGTGGAAACGTTTTTTATGACGTCCAAGCCACAGTTTTCGTATTTGAGCTCAAGCATCGTGAAAGAGATTGCCAAGTTCCATGGACCTGTCGAGGATCTGGTACCAGCAGAAGTGGAAGAGGAACTACGCAAAAAATTCCCTCAGACCTAGAAGCTAGATCGAAAGGAATTTCAAGATAAAGTTTGGTTAATCCACTACTTTCCTCTGGAAGAGGCGCAGGCCAACCGATACGAGCAGCATAAAGGTGAAAATGAAAAGGAATTGCATCAGCATTGGTCCCCATAGGCCCCATGCCGTTTCGCCGTTCAAGGGGAAGGGGKCCGCGGCAGCTGAATTGCTCGCTAAGTCTAGTCGGAGAAAGCTGGGCTCTGTATCTAACAAGAGCAGCTGCAATGGTTTCCAGAGCAGAATTGTTGTGAATAGGGCAAGTACAGCGTGCAGCGCGCGAGACTGCAGGAAAAATGTATATCTAGCATCGGTTTTCTGATGGAAACCAGCAACCTGTGCGTGGGCGGACAAGCCTCCCCAACCGAGGAAGGCACTGAGCAGTGCCATTTGCGGCAGAAGCGAGAGATCCTTTGCTTGGCTAAAAGCATAGGCACCAAGGTGAATTTCCATCAATCCTTTGATCCATTGCGGTGTTGTGTCTGTGAAAATACCCATGAAGCTAAGAAGGAATTGCGTGACGGGACGAAGGATATCGGCAAAATGAGTGATGGAGATTACGTTGATTAGTACGGAAAATATCATCATGTATCCGCCAATCAACATTAGCGTTTGTACAGCGGAGGTTACTGCATCTCCGAGAAGCTTACCGAAAGCACGTCCATCTTCCCAATACGCTTGGCGCATGGTCATGAGGGCAGATTTCACAATAGAAGTCGATTCCTTCGGTTTCAATACCAGTTTTTTTGCTTCAAGAGGGGCGATGGATTGCTTGTTTTGTCGCATCACGAATCCTGTTGCGAAAGCGGAAATATAATGAATAATCGCAAGTAGGATCCCTAGTTTGGCGTTGTGAAGGAATCCAATCCCGATAACCATGATTAGGAATAACGGACTGCACAAATGCGAGAGGGCCGTTAACCGCTCTGTTTCCGTACGTGTAAGAAGGTTTTTTTCGCGCAGCGATGCAGTAATTCTAGCCCCMGCTGGAAATCCTATAACAAAGCCTGATGCCAATGCCCAGCCGCTAACGCCGGGAAGGCGGAAAATAAAGCGCATTAGCGGTTCTAGGAGCACGCCTGTGCCTTGAATGACACCGAAGCCAATTAAGAGCTCGGCCATAATAAGGAAAGGCATCAAGGCGGGAAAGACGAGCTTCCACCAAATAGTCAGCCCTTCGAGAGAAGACTGAAAAGCTTTGTCAGGAAATAGAATGACAGATATAACGACCAGTCCAGCCAAAGCTCCCAACACCAGTGTGGTGAGTTTGGCATGGAATCTTGCATTAGGCATAGCATCACCTCGTCCATCGAACATGCTTCATTGTACGCAAGTAGGCAAGCGATTAGACCAAGCTTTCATCGAGAATAGGTGGGTCAAACAACAAGTGAAAGCAACAGGAAAGGGGAACCTGTATGGATAAGGAAGAAGAGAGCACGATTCGTACGTGGTCGAATGATTCATATCGATATCCGAGAAGCTCGGCGACAAGACGTTACCTAGTTTCTGCGCTCGTAGKGATCATTATTGTATATTTGCTGTTTTTTGTGCGTTTGCCTTATTTTGTTTTTATGCCGGGGACTGCAGAAGAAATCAAGCCGATGGTGTCGATTTCCAAGAGCACTGGCCCGGAAAAAGGGCAGCTTATGCTAACGACCGTGCGCGTAGCTGATGCTAATGTGGTGAACTATTTGGTGGGACTCGTTCATCCGTATGAAGAAATCCAGCCCAAAACGTCTGTACTCAAGCAAGGAGAATCCGAGCAAGAGYATTCACAGCGTCAKGAATACGTCATGTTAACCTCACAGGCTAGTGCGATTCAAGCAGCTTATAGGGAGGCCAAGATCCCTTTTCATATTGATCATGAAGGCGTGATGGTTCTTCAAACAGTCCCAGGTTTATCGGGTGAGAAGGTACTGAAACCAGGTGATGTGCTTTTGAAGGCAGGGGACAAAGAGGTGAAAGTAGCGCAGGATCTACTAGACTCTCTCGCGGGCAAAAAAGCAGGCGACACCATCTCCATTACGTATGCTAGGAAGAAAACTGAAATGCAGACGACGCTGACGTTGGGTGCGTTGCCGCTACAAGAGGGAGAAAAGGTGCAGCGGGCAGGGATTGGTGTCGTTCCAGCGGGGATGCAATCGGTAAAGGCTGATCTGGAGGATCAGCAGGTGTCAATTAAAGCCGGAGATATTGGAGGGCCGTCAGCTGGCCTCATGTTTTCATTAGAGATATTCAATCAGCTTGTACCTGAGGATATTACGAAGGGGTATCGCATTGCGGGAACGGGAACAATAGAAGCAGATGGCACCGTAGGACCGATTGGCGGTATTCAACATAAGATTATTGCTGCGGATCGGGAAAAGGCAGAAATTTTCTTTGCACCCAAAAATATGACCTACAAAGACGGGACCAAGATTGAGAATTATGCCGATGCGGTCAAAAGAGCAAAGCAAATCAAGACGAAGATGAAAATCGTCGAGATTGGCACGATGGAAGATGCCTTGAAATATCTTGCAGCTTTGCCTCCGAAATAAGTCATATCTAGCTCAAATAATATTATTTAAATTGACAAAAGGTATGCATAATGGATATAATAATCTTTGTTTGTTTGGGGTGATATCATGCAAATTCGTTTTAGAGAGCTATCTCTGCAAGGGCAATCGGTACCAATGAGCGAAGTTATGAATTTGACGGAGCCTTTCGAGGGTCGTCAAGACATTCTTAGCCATGGACCTGTTCATGCGAATCTTCATGCAAAGTATGAAGAAGGAGTAGTTAAAGTTAACGGTTCGTTAACGCTAGACTTGGAGTTAAGCTGTTCCCGATGCTTAACGCACACTAACCAAACTATTAAGCTTCCATTCAAGGAAGTTTTCATGCAAAAGCCGGAAGAAGAAGATCCAGAGCTAGACGAGGATATTCATCTGGTGGTTGGGGATAAAGTAGATTTGGAGCCTTACGTTGTAGAGAATGTAGTGGTCGGTTTACCGTACATACCACTTTGTGACGAAGTGTGCAAAGGTCTGTGTCCCGTGTGCGGAGAAAATCGCAATCAACGTGATTGCGGCTGTAAGCAGGATAAGATTGATCCTAGACTTGCAGGTCTCGCGGACTTTTTTAACAAAGAATAAGGCAACGCCGAAATTCGTATAAGGAGGTGTTTTGAATATGGCAGTACCTCAAAGAAGAACGTCCAAAACTCGTCGCGACAAGCGCCGTACTCACTTTAAATTGGAAGTTCCAGGCATGGTGAAATGTGACCAATGTGGAGAACTGAAGCTAGCACACCACGTGTGCAAGTCTTGCGGAACTTACAAAAGCAGAGAGATCGTAAAAGCATAAGATTGGACATAGTACTTCATCCTAGGTGAGGTGCTATTTTTTTTGCTTTCTTTTTGGTTGTAAATTTAATATACTACAGTTTAGTATCTGGTAATAAGATGAGATCTCACGAGATAAGGTGGTGCTTACCATCGAACGCCTTCCTAAACGACAAAGGCAGCAGCAATTGCTGCAAGCCATTGAAGCGAACCCATTTATGACGGATGAGGAATTGATGCGAACGTTTGGGGTTAGTATCCAAACTGTCCGCTTGGATCGATTAGAGCTCGGTATTCCTGAATTKCGGGAACGTATGAAGCATATGGCCGTCAAGACGTATGATCCTGTACGTTCACTTCCAATTGATGAAGTTATTGGAGAAGTCATTGACTTACAGTTGGATCAGAGCGGTATTTCGATTTTTGAAATTAAAGAAGACCATATTTTTTCCAGAACCAAAATTGCCAGAGGACATCACATTTTCTCACAAGCCAACTCGTTGGCTGTTGCTGTCATCGACGATCCGATTGCATTAACAGCTTCGGCTGATATTCGATTTGTTCGGTCAGTAAAGCTGGGAGAGAAGTGTGTCGCCAAAGCCTATGTGCGATCTGTTTCCAAAGGGAAAGCACGTGTGGAGGTGTTCACTTATGTGGGCGAAGAGACGGTGTTTCGAGGCAACTTTGTCATCTTTCATTCGAAGAAAGAGCAACATCTAGATAGGGAGGACAAGCTCCATGCGGATCGCGATTGATGCAATGGGCGGAGATCATGCGCCTAAGATCGTAGTTGAGGGTGCTCTCGCAGCGGCGAAAGAGTGGAAGGATGTACATATCATTCTAGTCGGCAACAGCGCAGCAATAGAAGCTCACCTCACAGAGAGGCCGGATAACCTAACGATTCGTCACGCGGAAGAAGTCATTGAAGCCGAGGATGAGCCGGTTAAAGCGGTTCGTCGGAAGAAAGACGCTTCCATGGTTGTGGCAGGAAGACTAGTTCGAGAGAAAGAAGCAGAAGCTATGATTTCTGCAGGCAATACTGGCGCATTAATGACGACTGGATTGCTTGTTGTAGGAAGAATTCCTGGTATTGAACGTCCAGCATTAGCGCCAATGATCCCGACGATGGATGGACATGGCGTGCTTGCTTTGGATTTGGGAGCGAATATGGATGCAACCCCAGAGCAATTGATCCAATATGCGATTATGGGCAGCATTTATCGTTCCAAAGTACATGGTGTTGACAAACCACGCGTAGGATTGTTGAATGTAGGGACGGAATCGACCAAAGGGAATGAATTAACCAAAACAGCATATCCTTTATTGGAACAAGCTCCGATTCATTTTGTGGGTAATGTAGAGTCCTCGCAGGTGCTGCGCGCGCAATGTGACGTTATTGTTTGCGATGGCTTTGCTGGAAATATTATGTTGAAAACATTGGAGGGCGCTGCGTCCACCATTTTCTCAGCTTTAAAGCAGGAATTTACGAAATCCATATTCACCAAGCTTGCAGCAGCCGTGTTGAAGCCTGGGTTGACGCAATTCCGCAAGAAGTTGGATTATAATGAACATGGAGCTGCACCTTTTCTAGGTATTGATGGACTAGTCCTCAAAAGTCATGGTTCATCCGATGCAAATGCCATTAAGAATGCCGTACGTCAAGCAAGAATCGCGTTACAGAATGATTTGGTTGGCACCATATCTGCCGAAATTAGCCGCGGGAAGCGAGATATAACAACATGAACTTAATACCGGTTGGGGTACTCGGAACGGGTAAATATGTACCAGAACGCATTTTAACGAATCAAGAACTAGAGACCATGGTGGAAACGAATGATGAGTGGATCGTATCCCGAACAGGCATCCGTGAAAGAAGAATCGCAGCAGAAGGACAAGCTACGTCTGATCTCTGTTTCGAAGCTTCCAAAGTAGCGTTGTCGAATGCAGGGATTACAGCAGATCAACTCGATTTGATCATTGTAGCAACGATTACACCGGATATGTCATTCCCTTCAACAGCATGTATTCTTCAAGAGAAACTGGGAGCGAAGAAAGCAGCGGCGTTCGACTTGTCAGCAGCTTGTTCAGGTTTCGTCTATGGACTAGCGAACGCTACTAATTTCATCGCTACAGGTACATATAAATATGCGCTTGTCATTGGCGCAGATTGTTTGTCCAAAATTACCGATTACACGGACCGCAATACCTGCATTTTATTTGGAGATGGAGCGGGCGCAGTTGTGATTGGCGAAGTGCCGGAAGAAAGAGGCTTCAAATCCTTTGAATTAGGCGCTGACGGTACCGGAGGTCCTCTTCTGAAAATTGAAGGCGGCGGTTCTCGTAATCCTGCTTCGCAGAACTCTCTTGACCAACGTTTGCACTATATTTATATGGCGGGCGCTGAAGTATTTAAGTTTGCTGTTCGCATTATGGGGAATGCTGCGGATGAAGCTCTTCGTAAAGCGGGTTGGGAGAAAACCGATATTGATCTGCTTGTACCTCACCAAGCCAATATGAGAATTATTCAATCCTCACTGAATCGCTTGGAATTATCGGAAGACAAATGTATGATTAATTTGGACAAGTATGGTAATATGTCAGCTGCTTCCATTCCAGTTGCCTTAGCAGAAGCTTCCGAACAAGGCAGATTAAACGAAGGTGATCGACTTATCTTAGTTGGATTTGGCGGCGGACTCACTTGGGGTGCGACAGCACTAGTTTGGTAATTAGTTTGATGAACTTATTTATGATGTAAAAATGACTGATTATATCGTGGAAGGGGATCCTTTTCTCGTATGGGTAAAATAGCATTTGTATTTCCGGGCCAAGGCTCTCAATCCGTTGGTATGGGAGCTGACCTATATGGCGCGTTGCCAGCTGCCAAGGACTATTTCGACCGCGCGAATGAAGCGCTAGGTTTTTCTTTGTCTGATTTGATCTTCCAAGGTCCAGAGGACCAACTGAAGATCACATACCACACGCAGCCCGCGCTGCTAACGACAAGCATCGCTTGTCTGGAAGCGTTCAAGGCTGCTGGCATCACCCCGGACTATGTCGCAGGACATAGTCTGGGTGAGTACAGCGCGCTCGTCGCAGCCGGCGTGCTCGCGTTCGAAGACGCGGTCCGCACGGTGCGGGCCCGTGGCGAGTTCATGGAGCAGGCCGTCCCTGGCGGCCTGGGTGCCATGGCAGCCGTGCTGGGAGCCGAGCGCGGAGCGCTGACGGAGCTTTGCACGGCAATCACCAGCGGCGGCTCCGTCGTGGAGCTCGCCAATGTGAACTGCCCGGGACAGATTGTCGTCTCGGGCAGTAAGGAAGGCGTTGCAGCGGTTTTTGAGCGCTGCAAGGAAGCTGGCGCGAAGCGTGCCATCCCGCTTGAAGTGAGCGGGCCGTTTCACTCGTCCCTCATGAAGCCGGCCTCGGAGCGCCTCGCAGAGGTGCTCGCGTCCATCGAGATGAAGGATGCAGCCGTGCCCGTTGTCGCCAACGTAACGGCTCGTCCTGTGACCCAGCCGAGCGATATACGCGGCTTGCTGGTAGAGCAGGTGTATTCCCCTGTACTTTGGGAAGACACGATCTCGTACTTGATCAGCGAAGGCGTAGATACGTTCATCGAGCTTGGCTCGGGAACGGTACTTGCCGGCTTAATCAAGAAAGTCGACAAAACGGTGAAAACCGTGTCGATCGGCAGTCTGGAAGCGCTGGACAAGTACAAGCAGGAGGTGCTCAATCATGTTAACGGGTAAAGTGGCGCTAGTCACAGGAGCTTCACGTGGCATTGGGCGGGCAATTGCTTTGCATTTGGCCGAGCATGGAGCCGATGTAGTGGTCAACTACGCAGGTAGTGAAGCCGCTGCTGGTGAGGTTGTAGCTGCGATTGAAGCGATGGGCCGCAAAGCAATTAAATTGCGCGCAGACGTGAGCAGCTATCAAGAATCTGACGATCTTGTGAAGCAAACGTTAGAAGTTTTTGGTAAAATTGATATTCTCGTGAATAATGCGGGCATAACAAGAGACAATTTAATCATGCGAATGAAAGAAGAAGAATTCGATCAAGTGATCGCTACCAATCTCAAAGGCGTGTTCAACTGTGTCAAAGCCGTTACACGTCCAATGATGAAGCAGCGCTTCGGTCGAATTATCAATATATCTTCTGTAGTTGGTGTGCTCGGTAACCCCGGTCAAGCCAACTATGTAGCAGCAAAAGCAGGTGTAATCGGACTAACGAAAGCTACAGCGAGAGAGCTATCCTCGCGTGGCATTACCGTGAACGCCGTTGCCCCAGGCTTTATTGAAACCGATATGACAGACAAATTGTCTGCTGAGATGCGTGAACAAATGCTGAAGCAAATCCCGCTGGAACGCCTTGGGCAGCCAGAGGAAATTGCGAAGGTAGTTCGCTTCTTAGCTTCTGACGATGCCTCATACATGACAGGGCAAACGCTCCATGTAGATGGCGGAATGTACATGTAAGTTTCTGTAAAATGAGAATCTCAAAATTGTCTACTGGCAATCTGTCAAAGATTCTCGTATAATACCAAATGAGGAGGTGAACCGGATGTCCGACGTATTGGATCGTGTTAAACGAATTGTAGTCGATCGTCTAGGGGTTGATGAAGCTGAAGTCACCCTCGAAGCATCTTTCAAAGAAGACCTAGGTGCTGATTCTCTCGATGTAGTTGAATTAGTAATGGAATTAGAAGATGAGTTCGATTTAGAAATTTCAGATGAAGATGCTGAGAAGATTACGACAGTAGGAGAAGTTACGAATTACATAAAATCTCATACGTAATAGTCTACAGAGTCCCGTTTCTAATAAAGACGGGACTTCTCTCCATTCTCACTAACAAAAAATATGAATGACTACATAGAAGGTGGTACAAATGAACAGAGTTGTAATTACAGGTATGGGCGTAGTTACTGCCCTTGGTCAAGATTTAGAAACATTCTGGGGAAACCTCTCTTCAGGTAAATCTGGAGTAGGTTTGATTGAGAATTTTGATGTAAGCGAATACCCAACACAGATAGCGGCTGAAATTAAAGACTTCAATATTGAGAACTATGTGGATCGCAAGGAATCTCGCCGGATGGACCGTTTCGTTCAATTCGCAGTTGCAGGCGCTTTAAATGCACTCAAGGATGCGAATTTGAATGTGAAGGAAGATACGGATCCGGAGCGCGTAGGCGTTTCAGTTGGATCAGGCATTGGCGGTTTGAATACATGGGAAGAGCAGCATCGCATTTTGTTAGAAAAGGGTCCTAAACGTGTGTCTCCTTTCTTTATCCCGATGATGATTGCGAATATGGCATCTGGTCATGTATCGATGGTCACGGGAGCGAAAGGGCCGAACTCCACAGCTGTAACGGCTTGTGCAACRGGCACGCACTCCATTGGTGATTCTTTCAAAATGATTCAACGTGGCGATGCAGACGTGATGATTTGCGGTGGTGCTGAAGCAACTATTACGCCGATTGGTGTAGCAGGTTTCTGTGCACTGCGTGCGATGTCAACGCGCAATGAAGAACCGCATTTGGCAAGTCGTCCTTTCGATACAGGTCGAGATGGCTTTGTTATGGGTGAAGGCGCTGGTGTACTCATTCTGGAGTCATTAGAGCATGCTCAGAAGCGTGGCGCGCGTATCTATGCAGAAGTTATCGGCTACGGCATGAGCGGTGACGCTTATCATATGACAGATCCAGACCCAGATGGCGCTGCGCGTTGTATGGTGAAAGCGATCAAGGATGCAGGGATTACGCCTGATGCGATTTCTTACATTAATGCACACGGCACATCAACGCCTGTTGGTGATAAATCAGAAACGATTGCCATCAAGAAAGCGCTAGGTGATCATGCTTATAAGGTTGCTGTTAGCTCGACGAAATCCATGACAGGTCATTTACTTGGCGCTGCGGGCGGTGTGGAAGCTGTCATTTGTGGATTAACAATCGCAAATAAGCTTATCGCGCCTACAATTAACTTGGATAATCAAGATCCAGAGTGTGATTTGGATTATGTACCGAACAAAGCACGTGAAGCGAACGTAGATATTGCGATGTCGAACTCCTTCGGTTTCGGCGGTCATAATGCCACGATCATCATGAAAAAATTTCAAGCATAATTACCATGCCAGTGACGAAAGATAACGGAATATCATTCTCTCCGGGTGGTGAAGTACGACGTGAACCGTGAAATTAAAGATTTACAGAAGCAGTTAGGTGTTTCTTTTCGCAAAATGGAGCTGTTGAAACAAGCTTTCACACATTCTTCCTATGTGAATGAACATCGCATTGCTGGACATAAAGACAACGAACGGCTGGAGTTTCTTGGAGATGCCGTACTCGAATTAACAGTTTCGGAATTTTTATATGAATCTTATCCTGGGCGTTCAGAAGGTGAATTAACGAAGCTGAGGGCATCCATTGTCTGCGAGCCGTCGCTCGTGACATTTGCCGAAGATTTGGATTTTGGATCTTTCGTCTTATTAGGCAAAGGAGAAGAGTTGACGGGAGGACGCTCTCGGCCAGCATTGTTGGCAGATGTGTTTGAATCCTTTGTTGGCGCTTTATATCTAGATCAAGGATTGGATACGGTAAAAGCGTTTCTACAGAAGCATGTATTCGCCAAAATCTCCAGTGAGGGCAAGCTGCTTGTGATTGATTACAAGACACAATTACAAGAGCATACCCAACATCATAATATGGGTTCCTTGGAATACCGAATTGTGAATGAACGTGGGCCAGCACATGAGCGAGAGTTCGTTGCAGAAGTGCACATKGATAGCGAGCTTCTKGGAACTGGTGCAGGTCGTTCTAAGAAAGAGGCGGAACAGCAGGCTGCTGCTGGTGCACTGTCCAAATTAAACGTGACTGTACTACGATAGTGGAATAACCAGAAGAGGCGGCAGCTGCTGCCTTTTTTGTTTTTTTCTCTTATTTTGATAGGTGATATGTTACAATACTTTTTGAGGTGAGACCATGTTTTTGAAACGGATCGAATTATCCGGATTTAAATCATTCGCGGATCGGACGGAACTCGAATTTGTACGAGKCATAACCGCGGTTGTAGGTCCTAACGGGAGTKGGAAGAGTAATATCTCAGACGGGATCCGTTGGGTGTTAGGAGAACAGAGTGCGAA
>NZ_JBFTPF010000067.1:0-28041 GCF_056398345.1 Paenibacillus sp. 01T442 | reverse complement strand
GTAGGAGTAGTTATGCCTATTCATAACTGGTTTAAGAAGCGAAAAGGGCTACTCACTGATCAGACCTACGCAGCCCCCCCGCTAATTATTGACAACGATTTAACGGCAAGACTCCAATGGTTCCGCAAACAGTTGAATCACAACACAGACATTAAATTCTATGAGATCCTATTACCAAGTGGTATTGCCTGTGCGTTCATMTACATTGAAGGTATGATCGATCAAAATCAGTTTCAGAAACAAATACTTTCACCTCTTTTATTTGAAGAAACATCTTTATCTGCAAATGAGCTGTTGAATAAAATAGCAATTATGAAGCAGCTTCCGGTTTCGATGATTGAATCCACCACAGATGTGAACAAGGCATTGGAACGTATTTTTGATGGCACAATTATTTTTCTTATCGATAATGAGCTGGAAATCATCCTTTTTCCGATGAAATCGGTGGAGAAAAGATCGATTGAGCAGTCCGAAATAGAAACCGTCATTCGAGGTCCCAAACAGGCATTTGTCGAAGATTTGACGACTAATATTACAATGATCCGCAAAATTATTAAGCACCAGGCTTTGAAAATGGAGCATTATCAATTTGGTACCTATTCTAAAACTTCCGTTGTTGTTTGTTATATCGAAGATATTTGTGAAAAGAAATTGGTCGATGAAGTAAAGAGCAGAATAGCCGGAATCGATATTGACGCAGTACTTGGTAGTAGCTATATCGAGGAATTCATTGAGGATAATCMTTTTTCACCATTCCCTCAAGTGCAGTATACAGAACGGCCTGATACGTTAAGCGCGGCACTGCTTGAAGGAAGAGTCGCAATTTTGGTAGATGGAACACCGTTTCCCATCATCGTCCCGGTTACCATATACATGCTTCTTCAATCGGCAGAGGATTATTATGAAAGATTCGTTGCAGGGACATGGATTCGATGGATTCGATATTTATTCTTGTTGGTGTCCTTTCTGTTACCTTCGATCTATATTGCGGTAACTACGTTTCACCCGGAGATGCTCCCTCCTAATCTATTGGCGACGGTGGCAGCTGCCCGTGAACATGTTCCTTTTCCTGCTATTGTAGAGGCGTTCATTATGGAAATCGTTTTCGAAGCACTTAGGGAAGCGGGATTACGTATCCCCAAGCCAATAGGTCAGACAGTGTCGATTATTGGTGCATTGGTTATAGGGCAAGCGGCTGTGCAGGCAGGTATTGTATCTGCTCCAATGGTCATTGTAGTCTCCATAACAGGGATTGCTTCGTTCATCATCCCACATTTCGATCTTGCTTTGACGTTCCGTCTCCTGCGGTTTCCTGTGATGTTCCTTGCGGCAAGCTTTGGTTTATACGGCGTTATTCTTTGCATCATTATGATCTACTTGCATTTAGTCACACTCCGATCCTTTGGCACGCCTTATCTGTCTCCTACGGCACCTATCGTTTTTGGCGATTGGAAGGATGTGCTGGTCCGCGCCCCCTTTTGGCTGATGAAAAATAGGCCTAGACTATACGGAACCAAAAATAATCAAAGGCAAAATCCTAAACCACGTGCGAGAATACTTAAAGATGATGATGGTGATTAATGGTGATGCAATTACGAATGAAGCACATAGGGCTTCTTTTACTGTTCTCCAGTTTACTGATGATAACGGGCTGTTGGTCCAGAATTGAAGTCAATGACCGTGCTTTCGTGACAGGCATGTACATAGACCGTTCTGATAATGGCAGCTATGAGGTATCTCTGGGCTTTCCTTTGCCCAATCGAATGGGCGGAGGGCAATCCCCGGGGGAGCCATCTGGTGGAAACCCGTATACCATTTTGACAAAAACCGCTGAAAGCATTCCCGTCGCCATCCGGGAAATCCGTTCAGATCTCTCGAGAGAAATAACTTGGGGACATTGCCGTGTTATTGTAGTAGGTAAACAAGCGGCGGAATACGGGATAGATTCGCTTTTGGAATTTGTGGCTCGTGAACCGAACTTTCATACGAAAAGTTATCTGATGGTTGCTCCGGGGAAGGCAAGGGACGTTACCAAGCTAACCCCCGTTTTTGAAAGGCTTCCAGCAGAAGTGCTCCGAGAGTTCGCGAACAGAAAGGTGACCTTGGATACCAATGTGAAGGATTTCTTAGAGGCTTCGGCGTCGGGAGGAGATATGATTGCCGGTCTTCTTACCATTGGACAAACTAAGTTGCTTAGTGAGAAGGGAAAAGAAAGTACATGGGTCGGGACTGACGGGGCAGCGCTTTTTAAAATGGGAAAAATGATAGGTACCTTGGACGTCACTGGGATGCGAGTGGGGCTTTGGTTAAAGGGGAGAATGAAAAGCTCACTGATTTCGTTGAAATCGCCGAGCGACGGAAAACCGATGAGTTTTATTATTCTATCMTCTAGAGCCTCGATCAAACCTTTCATCGACGGAGAGAAAATCGGCTTTCATATCAAAATTGAAGCGGAAGATGATATTTATTCCTCGGAATCGGACATGGATCTGACAGACCCGAAGGAAATAATTCGCATCCAGGAACTTCTTTCTGAGCAACTGAAGCGTCGGATTGCGAGAACTCTTTATAAAACCCAGGATATGGGAGTGGATGTATTTCAATTTGGCAGACATCTGGATTGGAGGTACCCACAAGTATGGAGTAAGCATAAGGACCAATGGCATGTGGATTATAAAATGTGTACATTCATCGTTGATACAAAGGTGCACGTGAAAAGAACTGGGGTTGAAAGAAATTCAATCATACGTCAGCACAACAGTTAGGGTAGGGTGACCATGATTATCATCACAATCGTATTTCTAGGGATTTTCATGTTTGAATGGAACTTTTTAAAGCATCTTGGGCGGAAAAAAAGAACCTTCTGGATCACAGGCTGCAGCATATTTGTCGCTTATGTGTATGTCATGGCCGTCTACTCTTTTCAGAATCTGCCAAGTCCTAACCAGCTGATTAAATATGTTTTCAGCCTTTATGAATTATAGCGTGTTAGTAAGGAGATGGCTGTTATGCAGCGTATTACCCAGCTTCAACTTAGATTGATGTTCATTCTCTTTCATTTCTCTACGACAACAGGATTTCTGATAGGCCCCATCTCCTCATCAGCCGGTTATCAAGGTTGGTTAGCCCTCCTACTTGCTGCCATTGGAGGAATGCTTATCACTTTCATTTCTTTTACCCTTGCCAAGCGGAAGGAAAGCGAGTTTATCGTTCATTACGGGAAGGAACTAATTGGACGGGTCCCCAATATCATCATAATGATTGTAATTAGCTTTTTCTTTATTCATCTGGCGAGCCTGATACTGCGGGAACTTGCTGATTTCATGGTACAGATCTACTTGGCTACGACGCCAGAATGGGTGATCGCCGGTTTGTTTGGTTTTGTCGTTTCAATCGCTGTCCGATCTGGCCTGGAAGCTATATTGCGCTGTGCCTCGGGATTTTTTTTCATCATTTTCGCCATAGCTGGGATCACACCATTCTTAATTGGTAAGGAAATGAATACAGACCGCGTGATAGCGTTTATCACCCATATTAACCCTGGGAGCCTTTTTCATGAATCGTATCCGTTTATTCCATGGTTCGGAGAATCGTTTTTGATTCTTTTTATCTTTCCTTGGATAGCCAATCCGGGAAAAACATTCCGTTCTTTAACCTGGGCAATGGTGATAAGCCTTTTTTTTATCGAAACGAATCTCGTGTTATGTCACTTGTTATTCGGATCGAAATTTTCTGGGGAATTGGCCTATCCTGTGCTGGAAATGATTCGTTTCATTCGGATCGGAGATTTTTTGGAAAATTTGGATCCCATTATCGTGGCGATCTGGTTATCAAGTCTATTTATAAAAATCAGCGTTTTGCTCTACATTTCGACGCTAATGATCTCACAGCTGCTTAAGCTAAAAGATTCCAGACCGCTTTCTTTCTCATTGGGCGCAATTATGGTTGCACTTGCCATGCATATGTCCAAAAACATAATTGAATTGAACCATTTTATTCAAAAAATCTGGCCAAACTTTGCCTTATGCATTGAGTGTATCCCACTGATATATTTAGTTGCTTCCATAATAAAAAAGCGTCCCAGGAAAAGTGGTTAAGAGTCAGAAATTTATATTATCACTCTACTAACAAGTCGGATTATAATACAAAAGGGGGTGTTTCTTAGATCCCTATAATAAAGGTCGCCCMCTTTAAAATATAAAACTTAGATACTCTACCCGTTGCAGGGTCCTTTTTTGCTATTCAACTAAACCAGCTAATAACTTGTCATCCACTGATTAATCTAACTGAGGAGCTATCTGGAGAGGTTAAAATCGGAAAGTAATTTTTTGCGAGAAGTTAAATGCTTAATATCTACTCAAAAAGAGCGGGATACTTGGTAAAAACAAGCATCCCGCTCTTTTTGTGTACCAGCAGCTCTTTAATCCACAACTGTTCCAGATATCGGGGATTATTTCTGAAATACCATAAGATTTTCTCCCTAATCATAAGATTAAGATATTAAAAAAGCGTTTCCATTCCAATTAAAATAAGGATATACGAATAGAACTTGTTCAGGAAAGGATGGAGCGTATGCAATTGCCAATGAAGGTGGAACCGAAATCACGGCCCGTCAATAAAAGGAGTAGGGCTTTTGCAGATATTATGAAGGATTGGGATTTGTACCTGCTKCTCGTGCCGGGACTGTTGTTTCTGGCCATATTTAAGTACACCCCCATGTCTGGGTTGATCATATCCTTCAAGGATTTCAATATTTTCAGTGGGATATCCGAGAGTCCATGGGTCGGTCTTAAGCACTTTAAACGGCTGTTCGTCAATGATCAGTTCCTAAGTGTATTATCGAATACCTTGATTATTAGTGTAATGAAGCTGATCTTTCTGTTCCCGGCGCCTATCGTCTTGGCCATTCTTTTAAACGAGGTTCGGAAGATGGCTTTCAAAAGAGTCGTACAATCTGTCATTTACCTTCCGCATTTTATCTCTTGGGTCATTGTTGGTGGTTTGTTCATCAATATGTTCTCAGTCAATGGTGGTATCATTAATGCTGTTATCGTTAAGCTCGGCGGTGATCCCATACCGTTCTTCATGCACGCCGGATACTTCAGGCCACTGCTAGTACTGTCGGAGGGTTGGAGAGAGGTGGGTTGGGGAACTATTATCTATCTCGCCGCAATTGCCGGGGTTGATCCGCAGCTATATGAAGCTGCAAAAATGGACGGAGCTAATAAACTCAAGCAGATGCTCCATGTGACTCTGCCAGGCCTGATCCCCACGATCACGTTAATGTTTATCCTTAAAATGGGTCAACTACTGGAAGCAGGTACAGAGCAAATTTTAGTTATGTACAATCCCGTGGTATATAGTGTTGCAGATACGATTGGGACGTATGTTTACCGTGTAGGGATAGGAACATCGGACTACAGCTTCTCGACTGCAGTCGGTTTTTTCGAATCGGTGACTGCCTTCCTCCTTGTCATTCTTGGTAACTTCTTATGCAAAAAATATTTGGGAAGGAGCATCTGGTGATGGTAAAAGCGACTTCGATCAAAGCATCTACAGGTGAGCGTATATTCTATATCAGCAACTACCTGTTCTTCATACTATTAGGCATGGCCACGCTGTTCCCATTCCTAAACGTGCTCGCTAAGTCCTTCAGCAGCGAAGCGGCTGTCATCTCTGGACTGGTCACGATTTTCCCCGTAGATTTCCAAATCGGAACGTACGAATTGGTCCTTGGGAACAGTCAATTTATGAACAGCTTCCGGATAACCATATTTATTACAGTAACCTATACGGCACTCTCGCTCATTATGACCACGATGGCAGCTTATCCGCTCTCTAAGCCMGGTCTTAAAGGAAGAAAGACTATCCTGCTGCTGTATGTGTTCACTATGCTGTTCCATGGCGGTTTGATTCCCAATTATCTGCTTATGCAAAATTTGGGTCTGATCAACTCCTTATGGTCACTGATTTTACCGGGTATGATCCAAGTTTTTTATATGCTGCTGATCAAAAATTACTTTGAAGGGTTGCCGGATAGTCTAGAGGAATCGGCCAAATTGGATGGAGCTTCCAACATGAGAATTCTTTGGAGCATTGTGCTTCCGTTGTCGATGCCAGTGTTAGCGACGGTTGCTCTCTTCTATGCGGTTCTGATCTGGAACAGTTACTTTAACGCCATGGTTTACATTAGCCGTCCGGACTTAAAGCCAATGCAGCTATATCTCAAGGAATTGATCGCAGCTACCAATGATGTGCTTGGCCAGTCGGGAATGATCGACATCAGCAAGGACCTTAACCGAAGTCCGGAGGCTGTTCAAGCTGCCTCTATCATTACAGCTACCGTTCCAATCTTGTGTGTATACCCATTCCTGCAAAAGTATTTCGTAAAGGGAGTACTTGTAGGATCAGTAAAAGGTTGATTTTGTAAGTGGCAATCATTATCTAATTTGATAGAATAGATGGATAAGAGGGAGTGCCTTATGGGGGCACCCCCTTTGCCTGTTCCGCAGACATCATACGAAGACATAGCAGGAAAGGAAAGAGCCCAGTTATGCTAAAAGTGCTGATTGTAGACGACGAAGAGATTACCCGGGAAGGTCTTAGATCTTGTATCCCCTGGGAAGAGCTGGGGATGAAAGTTGTAGCGGAAGCAGAGGATGGCGCGGAAGGGCTTGAGGCGGCTGTTAAGCTTCAGCCGGATATCGCCTTATGCGACGTAAGAATGCCCCATCTGGATGGGATTGGATTGGCTAAGGGGATTAAAGACAAGGTGCCTGGCTGCAAGATCATTTTTCTAAGCGGCTATTCGGATGTAGAATATCTAAGATCTGCGATTCAACTTCAAGCCGTTGATTATGTGGAAAAGCCTGTTGACCTAGATAAGCTTCAAGAGGTTTTGGTTATGGCAGCAGAGGCTTGCAGACAAGAGCGGGGGAATCGAGAGCGGCTGGAGGACATGGAACGCCAAGTGATCAAGTCCAGACCTTTCTTATCAGGGAAGGCCTTACAAGCCTTGCTTGCAGGCACCGGCTCGGTTAAGGAGTTGGAGAAGGAATGGCTTGCCATCCACTCTATCAGTTCCGGCGATGTCCGCTATRTATGCTGCATGATTATGGGTGAAGACCGCAGATTAAATATGCCTCTCATAGAGAAACTCGAGGAAATGTTTCGTTCTTACGGCTTAGATGGCTTGTGTTGCGAATATGATCATGTACTTGCTGCTGTATTTAGATTGGCGGATKGGAAGGAAAATGAAACCATCGTTCTGATGATGAATGCGTTATCGACCTATGCACGGAATGAGCTACAAACCCGTCTTTCGGCAGGTGTTGGAGGAACGGTAGGGAGCCTTGAAGCTATAATTGGCTCGTTACAGCAAGCTTCGGAAGCGCTTCAGTGTAGCTTCTATAGGGGGTGGAATACGACAATTCTTCATGAGCACACAGGTCGGGGAGCGAAGCCGAAACTGATTCATGAGAAGGATACCTTTCTCCGATTCGAGAAGCATCTACAACGTCAGGAATTCGAAGAGGCGTCCTTACTGATACAGGAAGTCGTATTCGAGCTGAGAAATTTGGAATCATCTTCCATTGAGTGGATTCGCAAGCGACTCTTTAAGTTGTATATCATCTTAACCAAAGTGTTTTTGGAAGCAATCACAGAGCTGGATAACGACGAATTATGGAGATTATTTGCAAATGGACAGCTCGACTCGATTGCCCATTTTCTACAAAGCCAGTTAGAAGCGATTCGGGATGGGTTAGCTCTTCTCGGGACTCAGCCAGACAAGGCAGTCATACGCGAAGCTGTTGCTTTTATTCATAATCATTATCATGAAGAAATATCCATCGATATGATAGCCAAGCAGGTTTTTTTAACACCGACCTACTTTTGTCTGATATTCAAGAAAGAGCTTGGGATTGCTGTTAATGAGTACATCACGCAAGTCAGGATTGAGAAGGCCAAGCATTTGGTTAAGGACAGAAGCCTAAAGCTATATGAGATTGCGCTGAAGGTCGGATATACAGATCCGAATTATTTTGCCAAGGTATTCCGCAAGCTTACGGGCTTCAAGCCATCTGAATATAGGGAAGTTGCGCCATGAAACTCAATAAATGGCTTGCGACCGGATATTTACGGAACCTGAGAATTAAATATAAGCTCCTTCTCTCTTACATGCTGCTGATATCTATAACCATAGCAGCCGTTACATGGTTCTCCTATAATAAGACTACTAAGATGATAGAGAGGCAAGTCGCAGAATCCACGGATCGTGCTTTCGAGCAAGCTAACGAATTCATTACATATAAGCTTAACAATGTGAAGGACGTCTCCAGCATGCTGTTTATGAATAAAGAGCTGGAGCAAATTTTGCTGAAGTCCCCTGTTAATTATCCATTAGCCGAACAGATAGACGATTACAACCGGCTCCTGGATATGGTACGTTCAGCTCAAAACAGCAGAGAAATTTTCAGCATCCGTTTGTTTGTTAACGATTCCGGGATATTCGCCAAGGAAAATAGCACGATTTTTAATATGAAGAATTTCAAGGACACTTGGTGGTTTAAGCTGGTACTTGAGCAGAATGGTGGTTTGTTCTGCCGTTCCACGTATAGCCATGACTATCAGGATCAGAGGGGTTCTCAACAGATTATCTCTTGTATGCGCACCCTGCAAACTCAGGGCTTCTTTGGGGACGTTCTTGGCCTCGTTTCTATGGATGTTCTGGAGGATAGTATCTACCGGATCATCAAGCAAACGGAAATCACGGATGGTGGAGAGGTTTACTTGGTTGWTCGTGAAGGAAATGTCATTTCGGGCTTGGACAGAAAAACGATCGGTCAAAGTTTGTCTTCAACGATATATTTCCAGGAGATTATTAAGGGAAGCGGAGATAGTGGCTATCAGAACCTAGAGGTTAATGGCAAAGCATCCCTCGTTACTTATAAGAAGGTGGAAGGGACGGATTGGAGGCTAATAGCCATCATTCCACATGAGGAAATGATGCAGTACAGCGACCAAATAGCCAGCTATATGCTGCTGCTGTTCATCTTAGCTACGGTTAGCGCGGCAATAATGGCCTTCTTCATGTCTGGAGGGATCACAAGAAGAATCAGTCTACTCATCCAGCAGATGAAGAGGTTCGAAGAGGAAAAGTGGGACGTACGTATTTCCGTGGATAGTAAGGATGAAATAGGTATTCTACAGGTTAACTTCAACCGGATGACGGACAACATCAAGCGTCTCATCATGGAGAAATATGAGGAAGAGGTCCGAAAGAAGAATGCCGAGCTTAAAGCTTTGCAAGCCCAGATTAACCCTCACTTCTTATACAATACACTGGATATGATTCATTGGTTGGCCATGAAGCATAAGGCCCAGGACATCAGCTACCTTGTAGGGGGATTGGCAAAGTTCTTCCGGTTAAGTTTGAGTAAGGGAAAAGATGTTATTTCGATTGATGATGAGCTCGCTCATGTTCAGATTTACCTAGATATTCAAAACAAAAGGTTTTCTGGAAGTATTAAAGTGTCCATAGAGGTGGAGCAACAGATCCTGGAGATGACGACAGTGAAGCTTGTACTTCAGCCCATTGTGGAAAATGCTATTCTACATGGGATTCGGGAGAAGGAAAACAAAAGGGGTCTGATTCGAATATCAGGCCAAATTTGCGACGGTCTGGTGCTATTTATCGTGGAAGATGACGGGGTTGGCATGACGGAGGAAAAGATGAAGAGACTGCTGACAGGTGACCAAGGAGGAGGGTATGGAATCAAAAACGTCAATGAAAAGCTCAAGCTTTATTTCGGGGATTCGTTTGGATTGTCTTATGAAAGCGAAGAGGGTCTAGGTACTAAGGTGACGATTCGTTTCCCTGCCATGAAACATCCGTCAGAAGGCRTATCCTGACAACATAGAGAGCATCTTCTGACAAATACCAATGAACGGACCCATGGTATAGTGAACGAAGAGAGGTTAGATCCTCTCAAGTATAAGTATACGGGGGAGATTAGATGAAGAAACTTATTTCCATGTCAATATGTGTTTCATTAGCTGTTGCAGCCCTAACTGGCTGCGGTGCTAATAATGGAGGCTCTGGTACCGGGACAAGCCCAAGCGCATCTGCCAAGGTGGATGCTCCTAAACCCGAGCTAAGGCAGCTTGGTTTCCAACGAAACTTTGACACGAATCAAGATCCGGTTGCGAAGATGTTGGAGGAAAAGACGGGCTACAAGGTAAAATATGAAACGCTGCCCTTGGAAAATCCTGACGACAAGCTGAACCTGTTAATGGCAAATAAGGAGCCTTACGATATTCTTAAGCTATCAGGTTCCCAATATCGGAAGCTGGCCTCTCAAGGGGCACTTGAACCATTAGACGATCTCCTGAAGAATTATGGACAGACACTTGCGAAGATAAATACGCCGGAGTCCTTCGAGGCGGCCAAGGTTGACGGTAAGATATACGGGATTCCAGAACGACATCCAAGAGGCTTTGTCGGCAGCTCTTTGGCTATACGCCAAGATGTCCTTGATGAGTTAGGTATGAAGGTGCCGACTAGCCTTGATGAATTTTATCAGCTGTTGAAGACCATTAAAGAAAAGAAGAAGGACATGATTCCGTTTGCGGGATTTGAGAGTGTGATCACAGAAATCTCTGGTGCCTTTGGCATTGCGACTCAGTGGTTAGAGAAGGATGGAAAGCTGGTTAACCGCCTTGACGATCCGGGGATGAAGGAATACCTGGCGTTTATGAGTAAGCTTTACAGCGAGGGTCTTTTGGATCCAGAATGGCCCGTGAACAAGGCGGCTACAGTTCAACAGAAATTCTCCAGCGGCAAAGCAGCCGTCATTCCTTACGGCTGGGGGATGGCCCCAGCCGTAACAACAGCGATGTTGAAAAATTTCCCTACCGCTAAGATCACGCTAATACCGGGGCTTAAGGGTAAGGACGGAACGCAAGCTCAAATGATTCAAGGTGGAGGAATCAGCTGGTATATTGCCATTCCTAAGGTTTCTAAAAACAAGCAAGAGGCAATGAAATACCTAGATTTAAAGGTTCAGCCTGAGCTGTTCCAAAATTTATCTGTCGGTGAGGAAGGCGTTCATTTCAAGAAAGAGAACGGAAAGATGTTCCCTATTCTTCCGAAATTTAATGATGAGCGCGGTAATGCGGACTGGTTCCTGACCTCAACGAATCCGGAAGTGTTCCAAGACCTTTGGCTGCTGAGGGTCCGTAAGGACCCGGTGCTGTATGAAACCTTCGAGGAAATTCAGAAGCAGATGTCCTATGGCAAGAAAGATCCTTTGATCTTCGCGCCACCGCTTCCTCTGCTCGGAACTAATATCCAGAAGCTCACTAAATCCGAGAATGACTACATTATCAAGGTATTCGCAGGAGCAGAAAAGCTAGACGGCTACGATAACTTCGTGAAGCAGTGGAAGAACGATGGCGGAAACGACGTGATTAAAGAAGTAACAGATTGGTACGCAAAATCTAAAAAATAAATAAGTTCGGTAAAGGGGCAGTCCCCGAAACGCATGTATTTGCGGTTCGGGAACTGCCCCTTTTTACAATAGGAATCAGGGAGGTTAAGAGTCGGTTGTATGGAACTAGAGAAACCGTTTTCACAAAACCGTAAGATTTTCTTGTTTATCATAAGATTGCATCATTTCAATAATGCCCAGTTTTTACGAAAATAAGAGTTAGAACAGGTGAGCCATCACCTAAGTAAAGTCATGGGGGAGGGAACGGAATGGCCTACCAGTTGTTTACATATCGGCATAATAAGACCTTACCGGAAGTTGCATGGTTGAAGGAACCTTTTGTTTATGATTTTTTCACCCTTTGGCAGGTTGGAGAACGTCGGTTGTTTCGGGATACAATCGGGTTTCAAGGACCTCATGAGGATCGGTTTTGGGATATAGGGTATGTGACAGAGGGATCTGGTGTCGTATCTATTCATGGTAGCGTATACCAGATTCGGAAGGGTGACTGCCTGGTTAGAATGCCGGTTCATACTTGCATGATCTCCTCAAAAGATACCGACGAGCTGCAGATCTGTTACATCCGGTTTGAGCTTCATGATTCGGAGAGAGGTGAGCATCCCTTCGCTTGTATGAATAGCGTGCTTTGGGAGAAGAAAGATCCAGTCCGCAGGGACCACTGGGGGTTAGCGGACTTATTCGATCAATTGCTTAGAGAGATTCGGTACGAAAATCGTCACCTGCTATTGATGGCTGGAAGCTATGTAAATCAGATATTGGTTACGGCATATCGCAATTACTTGGGACAAGTGGAGCGTAATATCGATACATCTGACCATATGGTTCCATCCATTGGAGGCAAAAGGGAGATTGCTGAGCGTGCGGTTCAATACATGAATGAACGAGTTTTGGAGTTGAAGGAACTTAGTAGTGTTGCGGATGTTCTTGGCTATAGCTATTCGTATTTATCTCATGTATTTAGAGAAGAGATGGGCACCAGTCTACAAGCTTACTTCTCGAAGAGACGGATATTAACGGCTATGCAGTTTCTCCATGATGAGGATAACACAGTAACCCGCGTGGCTGAGTTACTTAGCTATCAATCGATTCACTCGTTCAGTAAGGCTTTCAAGAAGCAGACGGGGCAATCGCCTTCTGAATATCAGTTTCGATATGCGAATGAGAAAAAAGCAAGTTACTAAATGAAACCGTTTACCTTCAGTCGTGTGAAAAGGAGAAGAGCTTATGACTTTACATCTTGCAATTATTCCGGGCATGCGCATAACCCGAAGAGTATTCACACCCTCTCAATTAGAAAAGCTGGGCAGACTCTCCCGAAGAGTGACCCTGAATCAGGAAGAAGGAAACCCATCCCCCGAAACGGTGAAACGGTTGATCCAAGGGGCTGACGCTGTGATTACTTCCTGGGGTTGTCCCCCTCTGGACAGTGAACTTCTTGCAGAAGCACCTGATCTTCGGGCACTGCTTCATGCTGCCGGATCTGTAAAAACTGTAGTTACTCCAGAGTTGTGGGAGCGGGGAATCCAGGTGACTGGCGCCGCTTCGATGCTCAGCAGGGGGGTGGCGGAAACAACACTAGGGCTTACTATCGCTTCTTTGAAAAATATGTGGCAGATTATCGATTACACGCGAAATAAAGACTGGTGGGGTTTTCAGCAGGATTCGGTTAGAAGCCGAATAAGGGAAATGTTCGGGATAACGATAGGTGTAATAGGAGCTGGTCATGCAGGACGGCATTACATCAAGCTTCTGCAAGGCTTCGATGTAAAGATTCTCCTTAGTGATCCTACCTATACGGAAGTTCAAGCAGCGGAGCTGGGGGCTAAGCTAGTTCCATTGGAGGAGCTGCTAGCCGCAGCAGATGTGGTAGCGGTCATGGCACCCGAGATACCGGAGACCTATCAGCTACTTAATGAGGACAGACTCGGTTTAATGAAGGATGATGCCATTCTGATCAATCCAGCGAGGGGCTCCATCATTCACGAGGAAGCTCTTATCCGACATCTGAAGCTGGGCCGTTTCTTTGCTTGCCTTGATGTGACGGAACMTGAGCCGCCGGCTTCAGATCACCCTTTTCGCACGCTGCCAAATGTGGTGCTAACCGGTCATATTGCAGGTGCGGTCAATAATGGCTTGCCGCAGATCGGTAAATTCATAACAGACGAATGGGAAAGATGGGTTCAAGGTGTCCMGATGGAAGGTCGCATCGATCCGGTGAAGCTCTCCTTTTTGGCATGAAGATGCGGCACTACGGCACTACTAATTGATAGGAGGCTGAAGAATGGTTATTCGTCGAAAATAGTTCATGCTTGTGTTGGCAGTGCTAGTTGCGGTGGGTATTTCGTAGAGGGTACGGTAAATCTGCTAGCACTAGGCGTGACGGAAGTGTCTATTATACGTTAGGTGCGAAGCTGTATAGGCTTCCAGTTCCGCTCAAGGACGTAACGCTTGAGGTTGGAAGCAACGAGTTCACGCGCGGGGAGGACTCGCTAATAACGGTAAAGGGTGTTCTGGCTAATGGTCAAGAAGCTCGATTATCGGAAGGTGAGGTTCAAATCACAGTAATGGATCCGGCGGTGGCTGATGTCCGAGATGGAGCTTTGATTGGGAAAAATCTGGGAATAGCAGAAGTGCAAGCAACTGTCAGTCTTCAAGGGGTAACCCTCAAGACTGTACCGGTTACGATCCGAGTAGTAAGCAATATGGAATCCATAAGAAGGCTTCTGGAGGAAGGCAAAGCTGAAGGCAGCATAATGACCTCTGTTTTCATGCAGCTGTCAAATGCTTTAGCACAAGCTGAACATCAGCGGGATAAAGAAGATGCGTCCAATAGCTTGGTTAATCAGCAGCATGAAAAGGTTGTAAAACAAGCAGAAGAGAAGGGGACCAAAGGTATATGGAGGGAAACAAAGATGTTCGAAATACTGGCAACAATGAGCTTGGAGGAGAAGGTAGGACAGTTGTTCACTCTGACCAACCGAGGGACTGTGCTTTCAGAGCGGACAAAGCGATTGGTTGTGGAACGCAAGGTTGGGGGAATTTTTCTGGATATGGACAGCTTGGTTGATCCCGAGCAGGTTCGAACCCTGACAGATGGGCTTCAACAAGCGGCTATAGGGACAGGGAGGGGAATTCCCCTCTTCATCTCCGCGGATTATGTAGCAGGAGCAGGCTGCAAGCTTCAGGGCGGAGCCGTTCATTTTCCCAAAAATAAAGCGCTTGGGGTGTCGGGAGATGTAAATCTGGCTTATGAATCAGGACGAATAACGTCCGAGGAATCATTAGCTATGGGAGTCAACTTCAACTACAGTCCGGTAGTGGACATCAATATCAATCCAGATAACCCGGTCATCGGGACCCACTCCTTCGGGGAAGATCCGGAGCTTGTTGCTGAACTGGCTTGTTCTGTTATTAGAGGGTACCAAGACCACGGTTTGATTGCGACGGCAAAACATTTTCCCGGGCATGGAGATACGAACGTAGACTCACACTTGGCGTTGCCAGTGCTTTCTTTCCAGTCGGAAAGACTGGAAAGCTTCGAGMTTGCTCCCTTCCGGGAGGCCATTAGTGCCGGGGTAGAAGCCGTCAYGGTTGGCCATATCGCTGTTCCTGCTTGGGAGTCATCCCTCCGTCCTGCTTCTCTGTCGAAGGAGATCACAACGGKGTGGTTGCGAAATAAGTTAGGTTTCCAGGGGCTAATCGTAACGGACGGCCTATCCATGAAAGGGGTAACGGCCCAATATTCCTTGCCAGATGCATGTATCCTTGCTATTGAAGCCGGAGCTGATATCCTGCTTGCGACAGGGCAGACACCTGAAGAGGAGGACGCTATGGTAGAAGCTGTGATTAAAGCAGTTAATACAGGGCGTATCTCGATGGAGAGAATCGAGGAATCCGTTATCCGCATTTTGGAAGTCAAACAGAAATATGGCCTGAATAGAGAGAAGATGGCGTCAAAGCTGCTAACGGATCGTGGGCGTTATGTGGCGAATCCCGACCATGAAGAAGTCAGCCTTAAGCTGGCCAAGAAGGCGGTTACACCTGTCCATGGAATGAAACCGATCTTCACTGCCCAGCGAGACCGTTCGAAGGAATGGTGTTTATTGTGGGATCGGCAGACTGAACTATTTCGTAACCAACTGTGTATGGATGCGGACTTTGCTATGGAAAAGAGATTGGAGAGCTACGAGGAAGTCGTGGAAGCGATGAATTCCTGTAGCTCGGCACCGTTACTTATTTCCCTCACTTACAATAAATTAATGAATCCTGAGGTATTATCCGAGGTTAATCGAATGGCTAGAGAGAGGAAGAACGTGATTCTCGTTCACTTTGGTTCTAACTATGACCTGCGGCACCTTCCAGATGTACCTGCGCTCTTGATGTACGATCGAGCGCCTTCTTTACAGCAAGCTGCAGTTGACTACTTAATGGGTAAGGAGCTGGGAATATGAGGAATGAACATAAGGCAGACATCGTCATTATCGGTGGGGGAACAGGTGGGTGTGCAGCGGCACTTGCGGCAGCGCGTGCCGGCAGGAAGGTCATTATGACGGAGGAAACGGACTGGATTGGCGGTCAACTGACGAATCAGGCAGTGCCTCCTGATGAGCATCCGTGGATAGAACAGTTTGGTAGTACGGCAACTTATAGGGAGTTTAGGAACCGAATCCGTGAGTATTATAAGCGCAATTTCCCTTTGGCAGCAGGCTCGTCCTCAGCAGTTCTTTTCAATCCAGGGAATGCTATTGTCAGCAGCATCGCTCATGAACCTAGAGCTGCATTGGCTGTTCTTAGGGATATGCTGGCCCCTTATCTGCATAGCGGACGGCTGGAAATTCTCTTGGGGTATGTCCCAATTCATGTGGAAACGGAAGGAGACCGAATTAGAGCCGTCCATGTGAAGGAGCTGATCAAAGGTGGAGAGATTGTGCTTCAAGCTCCTTATTTCTTGGACGCGACAGAAACTGGAGAGCTCCTGCCCTTAAGTGGAACAGAATATGTAACAGGGGCTGAATCCGTAGATCAGACGGGAGAGCCACATGCTTTATCAGGGGCACCTGATCCTATGGATATGCAAGCTTTCACTTACTGCTATGCAGTTGACCATATAGAAGGTCAGGACTTTACCATTGCCAAGCCAGAGCAGTACGACTTTTGGCGGGGCTATCAAGCTGATTTCTGGCCGGATCGCCAGTTAAGCTGGATGGGGCTAGTGCCTCATACCTTGGAGCCTGTCCGATACAGCTTTTTTCCCGATGAAAAGTCGTTCTCCTTATGGAAGTATAGAAGAATCATCGACAAACGAAACTTCGCCGAAGGCACTTTCGATAGTGATATGACATTGGTCAATTGGCCGCAGAATGACTATTGGCTAGGATCGATCATTGATGTTTCTGAAAAGGAACGGGCGAAGCATCTTCACGGTGCGAAGCAGCTCAGCCTTTCTTTACTCTATTGGATGCAGACAGAGGCTCCGCGCCCGGACGGCTGGCAGGGGTATCCTGGGCTTAGACTGCGTCCAGATGTGGTAGGAACTGAAGATGGTTTGGCCAAAGCCCCTTATATCAGGGAATCCAGACGGATTAGAGCCGTGACGACTGTTCTAGAGCAGCATCTTAGCCCAGCTTTCAGAGGAACAGGGGGAGCGGAGATCTACAAGGATTCTGTCGGAGTTGGCTGTTATCGAATCGATCTGCATCCGAGTACGGGTCTGCGCTCTTACATCGATGTTTCCAGCTATCCTTTCCATATTCCCTTGGGAGCTCTACTGCCGATTCGCATGCGAAACCTGCTGGCGGCCGGCAAGAATATAGGGACGACGCATATAACGAATGGCTGCTACCGACTGCATCCCGTTGAATGGAATATTGGAGAGGCAGCAGGGTGGTTGGCGGCGTATGCTTTAGACCGGGGTCTAGAGCCGCATCAAGTTCGCAGCCAAGAGAATGAACTGGCCGCTTTTCAAGAGATGCTGAAAAAAGCTGGAGTAGAGCTGGCTTGGCCTTCCATTCATGCCGTGTGACTTATCAGGTTCAAATGATTGTCTTGGTAGGAATAACGTATTTTTTATTCAAAAGGATGGAGGCTTCACATGAAAATTGCAATTTGTTCCAAACATCCTCTCGATCATATCCCGTGTCAAGGTGCTGGATGGTTCCCGTGGGAAGAACTGGAATCCATAAACATCGAAGAATACAGTGCAATCTTGTTAATCGGATCATCCCGCATAGACGAGCCTGCGATTATTCCCGCACCCATGGTGCCCCGTTTATGGCGGTTTGTGGAGGGCGGAGGTTTGCTCTACGCGGAGCTTTTAGAAGCTTTTGATTTTTCTAGTTCTAGGCTGTTTGGCTGGAAGCAAGATTTCCCCAAGACCCGCAGAACGCTTGAAAAAATAAGGGTAGTACGAGCAAATGAGGAGTCCGGGCTCGAACAAGGAGCGCTGCTGGAGTGGAGTGGAGCCTATGCTTTGGGCTTCCCTATGCCAGACGAACCGAACAAATCCTTGCTGGAATTTGGCTCGTTTCACGGGACTCACTTTGCGGAAGAACGAACGTCATCTCCTGCACATCCCGGTTTATCCATAAGACGTTTGGGTGCAGGCCTGGTGGTGCACTGCTCCTTTTCTCTCTATTCTAGCGAAATGAAAGAAGCGTTTAGACCTTATTCCCGTTGGGGAATGGTCATAGAGTCATTAGCGGCAGAAACTAAGCTTCCTTTGATTGTTTGGCCAGAAGTTATAAAGACTTCGAATGGGACTTCCCCGGACGAAGCCGTGGAAGCCAGTATCCGTTGGTTTGAGACTTCCGGCATTCTCCCGGCCATGGACGGAAGCGCTGGTGTATTTGAGAACATTCATTCCGTAACCGGCGCCCTTTCTTCGGATCGCAGGCCTGACTGCACGGCGCATACGGCTCTTCTATTCTATTTGTATGGTACATGGAAGAAAGATCCCCGCTATCTGGATAAGTCTCATCAGCTATTGACGTCTTTGTTTGAAAACGGGTTTCAGGATATGGAGAAGGATTCACCTTCCTATGGTTTGTTTAAGTGGTACGATTATCCAGGCCGTTACCCGGATCAAATGTTCACAGACGACAACGCCTGGGTTTGCTTAGTCCTTCTTTATTTATATAGAAAAACCGGAAGGTCTGAGTATCTGGAGCGGGGGCTGCCTCTTGCTGAAACGCTTCTTTCCACACAGAATGGGAATGGAGTCAGGCCAATCGTATTATTCCGCAGACAACTCGAGAAGCTGGGTCTAGCAGGAGCCGGGGAACTGCCTCCCAGCTTAAATCCACATTTTGAGAGCATCGCACATGCCGCTTTTATCCAAGCTTACTTGGTGACAGGAAAACAGGAGTACGTAGATACAGCGTTAAAAGGAAGCTTGTACCTGGCCTCGCGGATCGAAGATCTCACTTTCATGTACAGCCGAACGTCGGGGTATAGCCGATTTGTGCTTCCTCTTGGATTTTTAGGACGATTCGATGAGAGCGGGGAGACACTTTCCACTCTGGAGCGGATAGTTGAATATCTACTTTCTCATCAGAGCCACCTCGGAGGGATCGAAGAAGCAGATAATCCGGATCCGGACAGGTTCGGGAAGGAAGATGCCGGCGTATTCATTCATAATGGGGAAGGTATTGCCGACCAGCTCTACACGAATAATTTTCTCTTGATGAACATTTGGGAAGCTTGGAAGGCGACTGGGCAACCCGGGTATAAGACTCTATATGATGATTTGTCAGCCTATATATGCCGCATCCAAATCAACAGTGCGGATCCCCGTTATCATGGAGGGTGGATGCGCGCTTATGATTTGAAAATCGAGGAATACTTCGGTAACAACGGAGATACGGGTTGGGGGCCCTATTGTATGGAAAGCGGATGGACCCAGGCTATCACCTCGTCGGGATTACTATTAGGACTTTTGAATGAGTCACTCTTTAATTGATGATTAAGGGAGAGATTTAGAATGAATATGACCAGCATAATTACAAAAGGTGGACTTGTGGTTTCATGCCAGGCTTTACAGGATGAACCGCTTTATGGTTCTAAACATATGGCGGTTATGGCGAAGGCTGCCCTTGAAGGGGGAGCTCAGGGAATCAGAGCCAACAGTCCTGAAGATATACGAGCAATCCGTCAGGCTGTAGATCTGCCTATCATCGGACTTTGGAAGAAAGATTACGTAGGCTATGACATCTACATTACACCGACTATTGCCGATGCTGTCGCCGTCTATCAGGCAGGCGCAAATATTGTTGCCTTGGACGCCACCTCCCGTCCCAGACCAGACGGACTTGAGTTGTCTCAAGTGATCCAAGAGCTGAAGCAGCTGGGAATCCCTGTTATGGCGGATATTTCTACCTATGAAGAAGGAGTGAATGCAGCCAAATGGGGAGCGGACTACGTGTCAACGACTCTTTCAGGCTATACCCCTTACAGCAAGACCACTCTTCCGAATTTAGACTTGGTGAAACGATTGACGCAGACGCTGGATGTCCCTACAGTGGCTGAGGGTGGGATATCGACGCCGCAAGATGCCAAATTAGCGCTGGGTTATGGCGCCTATTTCGTTGTGGTAGGTTCAGCCATTACACGTCCTCAATGGATAACTGCGCAATATTTTTCCGCGATGCAGGAAGGCAGTTGACGTTATGACAGAGAATTCATCACATTATATAGGTGTTGATTTGGGGGGGACCTCTATAAAGGGAGGTCTGTTGTCCTTAGACGGAACAGTTAAATCCGAACTCGTCAAACGCACGCCGGTGAAGGAAGGCAGGGAAGGCATTCTTCGAGAGCTGTTTACACTGATCGAAGAGCTGTTGGAAATCTCCACTGACGATGTGAGGGCTATAGGAATTGGATCTGCAGGTAGAATTGATCCGGTAGCAGGAACCGTTCTATATGCGACAGACAATCTGCCAGGTTGGACGGGGACCCCCTTGAGGGATTTGGTAGAAGGAAGCTTTGGACTCCCTGCTTTTGTCGATAATGATGTGAATGCTGCAGCAATTGGAGAGACTTGGATGGGTTTGAGAGACACCTTCTTTACAGGCCCTATTATGTTTATTTCCCTTGGGACCGGCGTCGGCGGTGCTATCGTTCATAAGGGGGAAATTATTCATGGAGCAAACGGAGGAGCGGGCGAGGTCGGTCATATCCTGCTGGTTCTGGGAGGACATCCGTGCAATTGCGGGCAGAATGGCTGTCTTGAGCAGTATGGATCTGGAACAGCTCTCAACCGGATAGCAAGGAATATCGAACCCGAATGGAATAGCCACATTCTTCTAAAGCAGTGTACGGAAGGAGAACCACGAGCAGTCCGAGCAGTTGAAGTCTTTGCTGCTGATCTAGCTGCCGGTATCATTAGTATTCGCAATATGCTGGATCCCCACAAGTTTATTATTGGGGGAGGGCTGGTCGATTCTCACGATGTTTGGTGGGACTATCTGAGGTCGAAACTGGATGCCCTATCAGGGCAGAAGACGGTGCTGGAGGTGGCCCAGTTAGGTAATCGGGCCGGATTAATCGGAGCCGCCAAACTTGCAATGGATGGAATAGCAAGAGTAGGCAGGAGTAGGAAGTAATAAATAGAATGCCAAATGTCAGCCGAATGTTATTATTTTCTACAGTATTATGATTTTCCACACGGTGCAAACCCACGATGTATAAGCCTTTTTTTGAAAATAGGGGTGAATGCCTATGAAAAATAAAAGGCATCTGAAAACGCTTTGTTTACGCTGAATGAAAGCGCTTTTATGCTAATTTTACACAGCACGGTTTTACATAGGTTTATGAATTGGCAAGTAAGCTGTTTGCTGTTAGGCTCAAGAAAAAATTAAAGGGAGGAAGAAAAATGAAAAGAAAGAATACTGCTTTACTCTCAACACTTTCGCTGGTAACTTTGCTTGTCGCAGGATGTAGCAGCGATAAACCTAAGGACACTATTGCTTCAGCTTCACCAACATCTGCACCGCCAGTATCGGCAGCACCAACGGCTAATTACGGCGATACTGGAGGAATAAAGCTTCCTATCGTTGATAAACCGACGACACTTTCTTGGATGCTTGTTAGCGATAACCCGAATTTGGGCGACTCATTGGTTGTCAAGGAGATTGAAAAACGCACAGGCATTAAACTGGACATTCAAGCCTATTCCTCGGGAACCTACAAAGACAAGTTAAAGGTTATTGTTGCCTCCGGGAAACTTCCTGATATTTTTCACGGACAGACGCTGGCCGAGCTGAACAAGATGGGAGGGCAAGGGGCGCTTGAGCCAATTAGCCAACACTTGAAGGATCTTCCGAACTTCAAAAAACTTTATGTTGATGATAAAGAGAACAATTGGGTCATGAAATCTTGGTCTGATGACAAGAACAACATGTATGCTTGGCCGCTCTATGGCCTGCAGCGTGACGTCAATCACGGATTCCTGTACCGCAAAGATATATTTGATAAGGCAGGTATTAAGGAGTGGAGCAATACCGAGGAGTTTTATCAAGCACTCAAAAAATTGAAGGAAACCTATCCGCAATCCTATCCTGTAGCTTCCAAAACAAAGGAATTCATTTTCAGGGATTGGTCATATGGATGGGGAGTAGGCGGAGCGAGCACACCTGCTTATTACGACGAAAAAGCAAAGGTTTGGAAACTTGCCACTACCCAACCCGAGTACAAAGATATGCTTGAATTTATGAAAAAGCTTTATAACGAAGGACTCCTGGATCCAGAGTTTATTACCGACACGGATGCTTCCTGGACGGCGAAAATGACCACGAACGATAAATCGTTCGTCACTTTTGACTGGATCGGAAGATTAGATGCGTTCGCTAATTCAGTAAAAGCTCAAAATCCAACATACAACCTGCGCTATGGGAATCCGGTCGGGCCTACTGGCAATATTAGAACCCTTCCGAAAATCGACAACTTCGGAATCGTTGTAGCGAACAACAGTAATAAAGAAATTGCTTTAAAGCTGCTTGATTACTTGACCAGTCCTTCCGGCTCCTCGCTTGTTACAATGGGTGTGGAGGGAGAAACTTTCAAAATGGAAAACAACAAACCCGTTTATCCTGAGCTGAAGGATGTAGCCAACGTAGATATCAAAGCCCTAGAGAAGAAGTATGGCTTGTGGCTTGAAGGCATGTACCTGCGTCCAGATAAGCGCAGCGTATACTACAGCTTTACCGAGAAAGAGCAGGAAGCCCAAGATAAAATTGTGAAAAATAAGAAGTTTGAGCCTGCAGATCCTGTCCTGAAGTTTACGGATCAGGAGACTAAAACACTGGCGGAGCTTAAGGCATCACTCGAGAAGGCGGCCAACGAATTTAGTACGAAGTACGTTATGAAAAAAGAGTTTGGGGAAGCTGAGTGGAAAGAATGGCAGCAAAATGCCGAAAAATTAGGCGCAACCAAATTTATTGATGCCCACAATGCTGCGCAAAAACGTTACGACGAAGCGAAATAATACAGTTAAATTAATGATCTAGGAAGCGGCACCCGGGTGGGGATCTATCCGGGTGCTCTATCCTTATGATAGGAGGAAATCCCATGCGAGCGACACAACCAGAGATTTCGCAGCGGCAGAGTAACCGCATTCCCAGTTCTCGCCTTAAGTCCACTTGGAGTCATATGAAGCGTGATCGTCAGCTTCTTATCCTATTTATTCCTTGTATCGTCTTCTTCATTCTATTCAGATATGGCCCTCTCTACGGCTTAATTATCGCTTTTAAGGACTACAGTGTGTACCAAGGGATTTTGGGGAGCGAGTGGGTCGGCTTGAAGCACTTCCGACAATTTTTTAACAGCCCCGATTTTTTCCTGTTGTTCAAAAATACGCTGCTGCTTGGGCTGTTCAACCTGCTATGGGCTTTCCCGTTTCCAATTATTTTTGCCGTATTGTTGAATGAAGTTCGAAATGTGAAGTTCAAAAAGATGGTGCAGACTTTCAGTTACCTGCCGGCTTTTTTGTCGGTCGTAATCGTCAGCAGCATGCTTGTTGACTTTCTGTCCCCGACACATGGTTTGGTGAATACTGTCTTACATGCATTTGGCTTTAAGGGAACCTATTTCTTGGTTGCGCCGGAATGGTTCCGGACCATTTATGTATCCAGTGAAATCTGGCAGCACATGGGCTACGAAGCGATTATTTATTTGGCCGCGATTGCCAGTATAGATCCGACATTGTACGAAGCGGGCAAGGTGGATGGAGCATCGCGCTTTCAAATGATACGTTATATCACCATTCCCAGCATCATGCCTACCATCCTCATTTTGTTCATTATCAAAACCGGGTCGATGTTTCGGATTGGTTATGAGAAGGTGCTCCTGCTTTACAACCCCATGACATATGAGGTTAGCGATGTATTTTCGACTTATGTGTATCGAAAGGGTCTGCTGGAAACTAACTATAGCTATGCTGCTGCAGTAGGGATTTTTGAAGCGATAATCGCCCTTCTCATGCTGCTGTTTTCCAATATCGTGAGCAAAAAAGCAGGGGGAAAAGGGTTATGGTAAAAAGAAAACCATTCCAAAATAGATGGACACTGTTCGATATGATCCTTACCTTGGTTCTATCTATCGTTGCGATTGTGACGGTTTATCCGGTTCTTTATATCGTGGTGATCTCGTTCAGCGATACAGCTAGCATTGTACAGAACAAGGTTTTCCTATGGCCAAAGGGCTTTAATCTGGATGCGTACAAGGAAATATTGGCTAGCCCAAAAATTCCAAGAGCTTATATGAACACGATTCTTTACACCGTGGTAGGCACTGCAATTAACCTACTTATGACGGCCGTCGCCGCGTACCCTTTATCGAGACCCGGCTTTTTCGGGAGAAAATACTTTATGATAGCTATTGTGCTAACGATGTTTCTAAACGGTGGTATGATCCCGACGTTTCTTATCGTTCAGAAGCTCCATCTGATTGATTCCATGTGGGCGCTTGTCATTCCAAATGCAATATGGACGATCGAGCTGCTGATTTTGAAAAGCTTCTATGAAGCAATGTCGAGCTCTCTTCGAGAATCAGCTGTTATTGATGGCGCTTCTGAATATAGGATTCTATTTAGCATTATCATTCCATTGTCTAAGCCGGCGCTCGCTTCAATCGGGTTATTTTATTTCATGGGGCATTGGAACAGCTTTTTCCTTCCGATGATCTATTTGAATGATATGAAATTGTATCCATTGCAGGTCGTTCTGCGTGACATGCTGTTCTTTGACATGTCCAAAGAATCAGGATTGGTTGATCAGGCGGCACTTGCGCCTCAAGCTGTGAAGAACGCGACTATTTTTATATCCATGGTACCTGTACTCTTAATTTACCCGTTCGCCCAGAGGTATTTTGCCAAAGGAATTATGCTCGGTTCAGAGAAGGGATAAGCCCCGCTTCATAGAAAGTATATAGTTGGGGGTGCACGGATGGGGAAAATGAAAATGATTGCCAATAAGGGATTTCTACAAATTTTTTCCGCGCTTCTTTTGATGGTGATCCTTATGTTTGTTTCTAATTATTTGGTTTATAAAAACTCACTCACTAGCGTTTATAACCAAGTCAGTGAAAACAACAAACTGGTTGTCAAGAACATGATCCGCTCCTTTGACGACAGCTTCAAAGATATTAACGATATTATTTATTCAATTCAGCAGTTGCCTTACCATACCTGGGATAAGAGTGATGACGGGATCCTCAACATGCACGAAGTGTATCTGTCTCAGAAAGACATTCGTTCGTTAGTTTCCTCCATCGATTATATCGAAGAAGTCGTGGTATTTAATAACAATTCCAATCTTGCCATAACGGCAGMAGGTACGATACAAATGCAAGACCTTTTTCGGCAAAAGTACAGCAACAAAACATATAACGCCGATTTTTGGAAATCCACTGCAGGAACTACGCACCCACTTCGGGTGTTTCCATCCGAGAGGTACTCGGAGATAGGGGCTTCCGGAGTTGGGGATACACTCAGGAAGCTTCTTGTCGTTCTAGGAAGTAATCAATTATCTAATCAGAATGTTTTGGTTTTTATAAATACGGATAAGCTGCTCCAGCATGTCAATCAAATGGCCATGATGCAGGGGACTTCGCTGATCGTAATGGACCATAATCGGAATGTGATCCTTAACACGGAGGAGAGCTGGGATCTCGTTGAAGTTCTGAATGATCTTAATGTCGGAGAGGGTCCAGAAGCAACGCTGAAGAAAAAGAATTACGAATACAATCTTTTTAAATCGGACTATAACGACTTTGTGTATATTAACAAGGCTCCCTACAAATTTGCGAATATGAAATCAGTAGGGGATGCTAATCGACAAATTATCATCATTGCCATCGTGAGCGCCATCTTACTTTCCGCTCTGCTCAGCATGTACTTATATACGCCGGTGCGGAACATTCTCAAGCTAGTAGGAGGATGGGATCAAGGAAGAGCGGACTTTCGGAACATCTTTACCGGGATTGCCAAAATTCAGCACGAGAACGAATCCTTCAAAACCCAGATAGATGTCATCTACTCAGAAATGCGCAAAGGCGCTTTTCTGAATGCTCTAGGCGATGGTTACCATTTAAGGGAAACCGAACAGCGACTGCAGCATTATTTCACTGAATTTTTTCAGAATAAATATTTTATTATAGCCACTATTCATCTCCATCCCAATTCGGGTAAAGTGGCATTTAACATCCAAGAACATACCCAAGCTATTCAGAACGGTCTACGTGAGCAACCGGGAAAGGCGATTGTTTTTCATCAATCAAATCTGAGGTTTGTGGTGTTGATAGGATTTGGGCAGCAGGCTGAGCGCGAGCTAGCTGTTAAACAACTACGCGCTTATGTGCTGCAGGAGAAGACAGAGTTGTGGAAAGATTGCTTCGTCTTGACTGCGGTCAGCCGACTTTATCCATCTTTAACGGAGAACTGCCATAAGGCATATCAGGATTTATCACATTGCCTTGTTTATCGAAACATCCATTCTGAGGATCCAATTATCGACTATGATTCTATCCGATTTACGTGGAAGGTTTATTATCCTCTTGATGAGATTGAGAAATCTTCCAACTTTCTTGTAAGCGGCAATGTTGCCGAATGTATTAGGATTATCAATGAGATCTTTGCTTTAAATATAGAACGGAGAATTCACCATTACCAGTTGGTGCCGGTTGCGAAAACGATGTTTTACTATTTACTGAAGCATCTTGAAATGAGCAATATCGAAACGAAAGTCATCCTTGCGTTGGAATTGGAATTTAATACGCAAGTGGAAGCCGCCTACCATTATGAGGGTATTCAAAGCACCCTAATCCAAGCGGTTAAGGTCATTGCAGACAAGATCAAGAACGGACAAAGAAGCAAGCTGAATCCTACTTTCGTTGCCCAGTATATAGAAGAGCATTATATGAGCAATTTACATTTGGACCATATGGCCGAAAAAATGGAGACATCTCCGAAGTATTTCTCCAATTATTTCAAGAAAACATTCGGGGTCAACTTTGTTGATTATTTGAACAAGGTAAGGTTGTCACATGCCAAAGAATTGTTGAAGAACACCGATATGCCGGTCTCCGAGATCAGTGAAAAAACCGGGTATTTGAATTCCACTACGTTTACCAGTACATTCAAGAAATACTTCGGTTTCTCGCCGAGCGAATTTCGCAAGAGCGCTTCAACTGACCAATTACTACTTGGGAGGAAAAAATGATGAAAGCCATCGCCGCTAGAGAAGGATCCATCGTAACGATCGACGTAGAAGAGCCGGATCTTCTTGATGGTCACGTCCTCATACGTACTGAATATTCCGCTATCAGTCCCGGTACGGAATTGACGATTGCAAACAGATCAAAAGACAAACCAATCGGACTAGGCTACAGCGCCGTAGGAATCATAGAAAAAGTGGGCAAAGCTGTGACTTCGCTGCATCCGGGACAAAGGGTCGCCTGCTATGGCGGCCCTTATGTTCGACATGCGGAGCTAATGTCAGTGCCGGTTAATCTTACCGCGATTGTACCCGGGCATGTCAGCCCGGAAGAGGCAGCCTTCGCTGGACTTGGAGCCATAGCCATTCATGCTTTACGGACAGCTGATCTGAGATTTGGAGAGTCGGCAGTCGTGGTTGGATTAGGTATCCTGGGGAATATTACTGCTCAAATTGCGGCTGCCGCTGCTTATCCCACCCTTGGTTATGATTTGAATACCGAGCGTGTGGCGTTCCTTAAGCAGTGTGGAGTAAGCCGATCTTACGACAAGCAAGAGGACTTGGAAGCAGGTCTCGCGGAAGCTACGGGAGGTAGTGGCGCAGATAGTGTCCTCTTATGTGCAAGCGGGAATGGTGAAGAGCTTATGAACAGCTCGTTTAATTGGATTCGTGATCGTGGGAAGGTGGTAGTTGTCGGGGATTTAACCACTGAATTCTCGAGAGGGAAGATGTTCGGGAAAGAAGCTCAGGTGCTCATTTCTCGAGCAGGAGGCCCCGGCCGTTATGACGCCCAGTATGAACGGGAAAATATGGACTATCCATTAGGT
>NZ_JBFTPF010000066.1:0-28187 GCF_056398345.1 Paenibacillus sp. 01T442 | reverse complement strand
ATTCTTGCTTTCATGACATAATTGGAAAATTTCTCACCTGTTTCCTTCTTGAATAGTTTCCCGAGATAGTCTGCATTCATATACAGCATTTCATGCGCTACCCAATTCAAACTGAGCTCGGAGTTCCCTAGCTGAGAAGTAATTACATCAATAACCTTTTGAACAATCGCACTATGCTTCACTTTGTTAAGTCCATAGAATCGTTCCGTCATCGTAATGACAACATTCTCCATAAACGTTTGAATCGTTTGCAGTGTGTTCATTTCAACAATCAAGGGAATTTGGGTGAAATACTGATTCATTTCTTCGGGTGCGCACTGTCGAACTAGCGATACAAATTGCTGAATGACGTACGATTTCGTCACATCAATATCAAGCTGAGCTTCTTTCAAGCCCCCAATAAAAGCACGTAAAGCTGCTTCCGCTTCCTCACGATGACCGGATCTTACCGACATATTGAGACGTTCCTCATCCCAACCCAGCTCTTTCGGCGAAGCTTCTTGAGAGCCTTCGGTATCCTTACGAGTAATGAGACTGCCCTCCCCCAAATAAAAGCGATAGTTCAGCAAATGAAGGCATTGCCTATACAGCGTTCTTGCTTGTGTTATGTGGCTAGGCTCACTAAGTGCGATCGTAACATCCCTTTTATAATAGCTTTGAAAAGTGTCTCGTATATGGTAGATCCGCTCATGGAGCTGATCAATGTGATCTGATTCTTCCAGTAAAATTAAGACATGATTCCCAATTGTCGTACTGAGGAGAGGACTAACTAGGATTTCCTGAGCAATATTTTTGATGGCGAACAATAGCTCAAACTCGAACCCCTCTTCCAACTGAAACAAGAGAAGTCGAATYTGGTAATCAAAGTCAAGCTTAAATAAGCTTCGGAAATAGTCCCAATCCACTTTGCCATACGTCTTATTCGTCACAAACTCCTTGAGAAATTGTTCTTTCACATGCGGCATCACTTTCTCAAGCTCCGCTTTCATGTTCCGAACGAACGACTCTTTACTTGTCTCCTGGTCAAGCTCAGCCACGATTTCCTTAAGCGCTTCCCCGATCTTCACCTCATTCGTTGGCTTGAGTAAATAATGCTTAACGCCATACTGCATCGCTCTGCTCGCATAGTCAAATTCACCAAAACCTGATAGCAGCACGAAACGAATATGTGGATACGCCTCATGCACACGCGCCACAAGCTCAAGCCCATCCATCCCAGGCATACGAATATCACTTATGATAATATCAGGCGCTTGTCTCTGTATAATTTCAAAAGCTTCTACACCATTACGCGCAGTCCCCATAAGCTCCGTTTGCAAGGAAGACCACTCCACCATACGTGAGATGCCATCCAGGATAATACGCTCATCATCAACTAACAATACGTTATACATTCCTTATTCCTCCTGTCCTTTAGGTAAACTTAAAATGATAGAAGCCCCCTGCTTGGCTGACTCATCCACTCGAATTCCGTACGCTTCGCCAAAAGCAAGCTTAATCCGATCATCAATATTCAGGAGTCCGATCCCTTTCCCCTTCGTCGTTACTTCACCGCTACGCAGTCTTTCAATAAGGCCACTTGGAATCCCTGGTCCCGTATCATCAACAGCAAGGAAAATGCCATCTTCTGTACTCCAACCTCGAATTGTAATTTCACAAGGCTCCATGATTGACTCTAGTGCATAATGAATGGCATTCTCCATCAGAGGCTGGAGGGTCAGCTTGGGAATAGCCCGACTCATTAATTCTTCAGGCACATCCAACCTGAACACCAATCGCTCTTCGAAGCGAATTTTCTGAATCGTTACATAGCTGCGAACGATATCGATTTCTTCACCGAGCGTAATGATGGGTTCCTTCAGATCGACAGAGTGGCGAAGTAAATAAGCCAGTGCTTCCACCATCTCGGAAATTTTGGATTGTCGATTTACTTTGGCCATCCAATTAATCGATTCCAACGTGTTATACAGAAAATGCGGGTTAATTTGGGACTGCAGCGCTTTAAATTCCGTTTCTTTAATGAGAAGTCGATTCGCATAATTCTCCTGAATTAACGTATTAATTCGTTCGATCATGAATCGGAAGCTTCGCTGCAAGAGACCTATTTCATTCATGGCTACCTGCCCGCCTGGTGGAAATAAATTCGCCTCTTCGAAGTTCCCTTTCTCCGCCAGCTTCATCCGCACCATCAACTCGTCAATGGGCCTAGTTAAGCTGTACGAGAAACGTATGCCTAACAAAATCACGACTACGAAAATAGCAATAAAGACAAAAACAACCATTTCCTTAATAAAGATGATGCGGTCAAATATTTGATTAAATGGGGTAATGTTCAAGTAAGTCCAACCTGTATTCAGTGACTGGATTTGGGCAATGAAATATTCTTCGCCGTTAATTTTCTGGATTTCATAACCTTTACCAGCGTCCATTGGCTTCCTAATCCGACTCCAATCGAAGGATGGTTCTTTAGGAAAGATCACATGTTCATCGGAAACAATCAGAACATCACCCTCTTCGGGTGCGATATCGCGTACAAGCTTCTCAATATTGATTCGAATGACAAGCGTTCCTAAATAGTCCAAATCAAAATTCGTTTTGTGAAAGGAGCGGATTTCCCGCGTTGCAATCAAGGCAGAATCATTGCTGTCCGGGTATATCCAACGATTTTCCCCATTACCTTCCGCAGCCACATTCAAGATGTGCCTTTTCCGTTCAGCGTCCATTCTTAGAATGTTGCCGCCCTCATGCTCATTTCCTTTGGCATCCATAATTTGAATGGAATATAAATAAGGTTCCTCTCCGGAATAGCTGATTAGGCGATCTACCAAGTATTGACTAATGATGAGTCGATCATAATCAGATGGATTCTTTTTGAGAGAAGTCAACCATTCCTGAACTTGTTCTTCTGCTAATATCCGGTAAGAGAGCTGTTGCAATCGCTTAAGCTCCGTTTCAATCGCGGTAGACGATAAATTGAGTACGCGTGAAGATTTATCATAAATTTGCCMATCGTAGATCGAAAACACATATTGCTGGATCAGAATGGTAAATGCCAAAGAAACCGCAATAATCATCGTTATCAAAATCGACAACTTATTTTTGATCTTCATATGCCGATATGTATCAAGGACTGCACGTAATCCCATAGTTGGCCGACTCCCTATTTCGTTTTATCATCGATTATGGCATTCTGAAGGACAATGGTCAACGTTCAACTGTCAAAAATGAAATAGACCGCTTCCCTTAAATTCCAAGGGAACACGGTCTAGTTATTCATTTTATTCCTATGCCTAGAACAAAGCGTTCTCCTTACTTGCCTTCCTGACGGACCTATCCCCCAACATCTGCTGACATCCCAAATTCCTGCAATCATTCAAAAACACTGTTGGGATGGGTTTGCCCAATCAGGTGAATAAATGGAAATAATACTGTTAAATCCGCGATATTTCACCTCAATAATGAAATAACTGGAAAATATGTAGTTATTTCTACCTATTTTCAGTTTAACTGACGGTTAATCGAAAAATAACAACATTTTTTCCACTAATCTCGATTCAACTCCGTAAATCATGGAAACAGATGTATATTTTACAGTTAAGTTATTAATGGGTAGGAAGACTCCAGTTTCTTTAGGGGGCCTTGGAGTTTCAAATGGATTTCTGGTGTATTGCCTGCCGGATATTCCTAGCTTATTGGAGATTACCCCCGATAACTGCTGGGTGAGACCCCCATATACGTCGTAAATGCCCGTGTGAAGGCATATAACTCGGAATAACCCAACGAGTAGGCGATTTCTGTTACCGATAACGACGTGGTTTTGAGCAGTTCGGCACCCTTCTCCAAACGCTTGGTGGCTAAGTACCGCTGCGGTGAAGTGCCATACTTCTTCAGAAAGGCCGCATACACATGGGACCGATGGTAGCCAAAATGGTTGGCGGCATCCTCGACCCGAATATGCTCGGTATAGTGCAAATCAAAGAAATCCTTCACCTGAGCGAGCCAGTTCTCTTTCTCTTTGGAGGCTGAGCGGTTCGCTTGCAGGTTCATTTTATAAAAAAGATCACTAAGTGTCCGCTGTTCGAGAAATATATTTTTCTTCGTCCCCGAAATGGCCCCTATCACGCTTCGCAGTGCTTCTCCAACTTCGTTATTCACCATGCCATGTAACCAATACTTCTGTGGCGTTAGGCCAAACTCCGCTGTTAATAACGGTAATTGATTGCCTTCCATTGCTAGCCAAATCATTTTCAACGGCGAAGCAATGTCTTCCGTTTGCATCGTTTCGTATACATAAGGGCGTCCGGGAAAWAAGCAAAATAAATCCCCTTCGCTTAATTCAACGGTATGGTCAAGTGAAGTCACCCTTACCTTGCCTTGCACAATCCAATGAAAGCTCGTCTGCTCAATCACTTTGGGCCCTATGTGATACGTGGACTTGGCGATATTCTGCCCTGCTCGTACAATCCAACAGCCGCTTGCTGTTTGAAAAGGGTGGGGAATAGCGAACCAAACATCGGCAAATTCCATCTCATACTCTTGCATCTCGGAACCCCTCTCTCCCAAGTAACTCATCACCTAATTTTACGAAAAAGTAGACATAATGACAACTTTCTAACATTCTATCATGTTAATTTCCCCCTCGTATTTCTATACTGAACCTAGCATGTAAGAAGAATAAAGAAAGGCGGAACTGCCCCTTGAAGAAACCAAATATTCTACTCATCACAAGTGATCAGCAGCATTGGAACACGATTGGCGCTTTTAATCCAGAGCTATCTACGCCTAACTTGGATCGACTCGTTCAAGAAKGAACAACATTTACAAGGGCTTATTGCCCCAATCCGACTTGTACACCGACTAGATCTTCCATTATAACTGGACAATATCCTAGCCAACATGGTGCATGGACGCTCGGCACGAAGCTATTGGAAGATCGACATACCGTTGGTGAAGATTTCAAGAAAGCCGATTATCGCACAGCACTGATCGGTAAAGCACATTTCCAACCGCTCAAAAGTACAGAGGAATATCCCTCACTAGAAGCTTATCCAATCCTGCAGGACTTGGATTATTGGAAAGCATTTGACCAACCTTTCTATGGCTTTGACCATGTTGAATTAGCACGGAATCATACGAATGAAGCTCATGTGGGACAACATTATGCGCTATGGATGGAGGAGAAAKGGCTCACGAACTGGCGGGATTATTTCTTAGCTCCGACTGGCACCATGGACCCTAATCAGCTGCATCATTGGGCTATTCCGGAGGAGTTCCACTATAATACGTGGATTGCTGAAAGAACGAATGCACTGCTAGAACAATACAAGGAGTCCGATGATGGCTTCTTCCTATGGTCGAGCTTCTTCGACCCACATCCCGACTATTTAGTCCCTTCGCCATGGGACACGATGTATGATCCAGAGAAGTTGACCATCCCAACTGTCACACCCGGCGAGCATGAGAAGAATCCACCACACTTTCAGCTCACACAAGAAGAGAATCCCGACTTCTCTTATCTGCAAGAAAGCGGCTATGGCGTACATGGCTATCACTCGCATTCCCGCCTGCCAGAAAGTGAACGAAAGCAACTCGTGGCTACCTATTACGGGATGATCAGCTGCATGGACGCACACATTGGCCGCATTTTGGATCGGTTGGACGAGCTTGGGCTTGCCGAGAATACGATCGTTGTATTTACCACGGATCACGGTCATTTCTTTGGCCAGCATGGCCTACAATATAAAGGCGGCTTCCATTATGAAGATTTGATTAAGCTCCCTTTCATCGTCCGATATCCGGGTCAAGTTCCTGCGGGTAAAACGTCGAGTGCGATCCAATCTCTCGTCGATCTAGCGCCTACTTTTCTATCCATGGCTGGCCTCCCGGTCCCTTGCTTCATGACGGGAGTCGACCAAAGCAGCGTATGGACAGGTCAAGCAGAACGCGCGCGTGACCATGCGATTTGCGAGTTCCGCCATGAGAAGACGACCATTCATCAGAAAACATATGTAGATGATCGATACAAGCTAACGGTCTACTTTAATCAAACGTATGGCGAACTCTTTGACCTCCAAAAGGATCCAGGTGAAATTCGCAATCTATGGGATGATCCTGATTTTAAAGATTTGAAATCCCGCCTGATGCTTTCCTATATTTGGGCGGAGCTTGGGAAAGAACCGATAGCCATGCCACGGATTTGGCATGCTTAGTTAGTCCTCTCCTACGACCATTTACGAAAAAGCTCCCGCGAATAAATCGCTGGGAGCTTCTATGTATTACAAAACCGTTTGAAAACCTGACTTATCGGCATGCTTATATTTAATTCCTGAATCACGCGTCGATATGACCATCATATCACGCCAAATCAGTAAATCAGTCACCTCGGCTTGTGCATTTAACGCGTGCAGGATAATGTTGCCTCTGATCTCGCTCAACTTATACAGCCCCGTATTGGCACACGCGTAGACTTCGCCGCGATGTGTGACTAAGCGATTCAAGAACATCCCATCGAACCGATGTTGATTGAATCCGCCATTCTTATTGCCTACGATTAAGCCCCCACGTTCCGTCGTCCCGACCAGCATCGTGTTGAACACGGCTAAACTAGTCACCGCTTGATGGAGAGGCATACTGCACCAATCTCCCGTAAATAAATCATAGAAGGCAACGCCATCCTCATAGCCCAGGAATATAAAATGAGGTGTCACTAGCAAATCATAAGTTTTCTTCCCTCTATAGGCCAGAGGCAGCCATTCATCATCATTTCCACAGAGCAACCCGTTCTCCGTGAGAACAAATCGATCCCMCCAGCCAATCGCCGCATAACAGGGATCGGTGATGCTCGTTTGCTGCCATATGTCATCCTCTAAAAGATATAATCCGTGGCTCGTAGAAGCGAATAACTGCGTCTCCACCCAATCTAATCGGTATACATGAACTTGCGCTGGCAACCCTTCAGATGCGCTTTCCCAGGAACGTAACGGCGAGAACTGGACCACACCATGTCCTTCCGTTCCCGCATACAATACCCCTTCTCGGGATGCGGTCAACGTAGTAAACTTTAGGGACAGCAAGTCATTGGTGGATTGCCAAGTCGAATTTATTTCCATGAAGTCCGTCCTCTCCGAATTTCTGCACTCTATTCGTCCACTTTTTCTCGAATTCATTCTTTAACACATGTGTACCATTCTCGCTATGTTCCATATCGACTAGCCCCCTCATGATGCCGTTCACTCTCGTCGCCCATTGATAATCATTATCATTTAAGTTCTACAACGAATGATAATGGTTCTCACTAGTATTGTCAAGAAAAAGGGATACATTTAGGAGCCTTTTGACAATATGTCAGAAAACGACACCGACTTTCGAGCGACATCGCATCCGAAATGCGTTAATCTATGAAAAATGATTCATAGGAGGCGTACTAGGATGCAAAACTTACAAATCTGCGGATTGGGTTTTATCGTGCTATGTATTATGTACTATCTCGTCATTGATGTTTTCGAGAAGAGTAAGCGCCTCAGACAGACGGCTTCCAACTTGCAAGAGCCTCTGACCGCAGTGATACCTCCTGTTACCATGAAAGTCGCTCCTCCCATTCAGGAAGGTGTGTATCCCATGTATATCGACTGTAGTCGCAACGAACAATTTATCCCGCCACACTCGAATAACGCCTTAACCCCTGCGACCATATAAAATATGCCCCCATTACGACCACCATCGTTACGGCTGGAACGCCCCAAGCGGCCCAGCCGTACTGTTCTGGTCGCAATAGATAAGCCGCTGGATAGAAGCTAGCCAATGAATACGGAATAATGTAAGTTAACAATCCACGTAGAATCGGATGAAAGATTTGCATGGGATATCTTGTAAAATCGTAGAGCCAAGTTACTGGATAAATGAGCGATCGAATCTCCTGAAACCAGAACGTTAATACACTAATCGTTAGTAGAATAGAGAATTGTATGAGAGCACTACATAATAAGGCAATGACGACATATAACACATTCAAGATCGTCCAACTCATATCCAAACGAGACGCCGCATAGCCCATAATTGCAATGCCTGTAATCAACTGGCCGACACCATTCAATTCTTGCGAGTAGCCTATGGTTTGAAAAAGCACACCTACTGGCCGCACCATCATCATATCCATTCGTCCATTCCGAATGTTGCCTGTTAGCATGAAAGGCGCATTGAAAAAGGTTTGATTCAGTGCACGACCCGTGGCCGCAAGTCCGAACATAAAGACTAACTCGTTGTAGTCCCAGCCTGCCAACATCGGAATGCGTTTGAAAATGACCGTCAAAAAAATCAGCGTACTTCCCTGCGCAAGGATCCCCGCAATGACCGCAATGATCGTATCCGCACGATATGCAACCAACGTTTTGACATACACTTTTAGAAAATGCCCATACATCCCAATCAGATACGCTACCTGCTGCATGAAGCTTCTCTTTGGTGCCAACATCTTCTCACCCCCCGTTAATCGCTAGTCGCTTCGCCGCTTTCATCCACAACAATCGACTAATGACAATCATAACTAGCGCCCACGCAAGCTGCTCCAATAGCGCATACCCCATATGAATTCCCGTCAACTTGCCTGTATAAATCGATAAGGGTATATAGGCCATCGCTTGAAAAGGTAAATAGGTTAGGATCGTTTGGAGGCTGCTGGGAAAGAAATCGAATGGGATCAACGTCCCTGCGAAAATATCCATCATCGCTCGCTTCGCCAACTGTACCCCGAACGTATTCGTGGTCATGAACGAAATCATCATAATAATCGAGTTAATACTGAACGCCACCAAGAAACCGATGATAAGACTTAATAGAAAGGCCGCTCCGGAAGCTAAGCTCGTTGGTGATTGAATGCCAAGCCCGAAGATCAGGAGCAGAAGCGCTGGAATATTTACCCACAACATTTCCACGGCAAAAAAGCCTGCGGCTTCTACAAATCGTTGGACTTGGAAGTCCACCGGTCGGATCAGATCCAGCGCAATGTCCCCGGAACGGACACGTAACGCCATGGCATAAGTGGGCGCACGTTCTGCAGGTGACCAGCGGGCAAAGTTTATCGTTTGGCCTACCATGACATAGGTAATTAATTGCTCCCAAGGCAACACCTGCCCGCTGCCATATAGATAGATCGCTTTCCACAGCATGTAATAAAGGACACAGAACATGAGCGTTGACACGAGTGTCATGATAAAATCAAATCGAAACTGCATGCGCTGGCGAACCGCAATTCGGGACATACCGCCTAGTCGTTGAAGGGTATTCATGAACTGACGACCACACCTTCCAACTCACGATTAGGCTCCTGTGGCGAGCTTGCAATACCTTCCCGATAGATCCGGGAAATTAAGGCGTCAATGTTCTCGTCCTGCATGGTCAGATCACGCGGTTGTGCGTTCTCTAACAGATGCTTAAGTAATGTGGACGTATCAATGTGATGCTGATCATAGGAAATTTTGAGCATCCGCTCTTCAACGCATGTAATCACATCAAAGCCAATGAATRGCGAAGCAGCCGCTTCGGCCAGACTTGTATCTTCGAAGGTAGCTTTAATCTGACGCTCTGTCGCATAATGGTCACGAATATGCTGCAAGCTGCCATCATAAATGAGACGCCMCTTATCAATAATCATCGTCCGGTGACACAACCGTTCGATATCATGCATGTCATGTGTTGTCAGCAGCAGCGTGACGCCTTTTTCCCGATTGATCTTCTCGATAAAAGCACGAATTCGCTCCTTCGCCACAACATCGAGTCCAATYGTAGGCTCATCCAGAAAGAGGATATCCGGCTCGTGCAGCAAGGACGCAAGGATTTCACAACGCATCCGCTGACCAAGTGAAAGCGTTCTCACCGGACGATTAAGTAGATGCTCCACTTCGAGAACCTCTGCAAATTCACGTAAATTTCTATGGTATTGCTCCCAAGAAATACTATACATATACCGTAACAAATCATAAGAATCCTTCACAGGCAAATCAAACAGCAGCTGACTTCGTTGTCCAAATACGACACCAATTTGATAGGAGCTCATTTTTCTGCTCTTATGCGGGATCAAGCCCGCTACCTCAATACTTCCACCGCTCGGTTCCAGGATGCCTGTCAACATTTTGATCGTTGTCGATTTGCCCGCACCATTGGGTCCCAAATAGGCAACGCTCTCTCCTTTTTCAATGGAAAAAGAAATATCTTCCACCGCGACCATCTCTCGCTTCTCGGGCTTAATTAAGCTCCGAATCGTGGCAAATCGCCCCGTTCGTCTCACATCGGTTTCAAATGTTTTCCTTAAATGCTTAACCTCTATTAACGACAATGCGCTCTCCCCCTTGGTTGCGATAGTCCGAACTGAATCTTATCCATTATATCAGCGTTTTCCAAATGTAGGTAACTACTTTTTCGCAGCAAAAGAGGAAAGAAGCCCATCATCCGAAGATGACAGGCTACGTTGACTGGCTTAGTATAGCGGATATTTGACACGCAAATCTTCACGGAACAAGACGCTGGAATCGTTGCGGATATAGTGGCACACATACGAGCGGCGCCAGCGATCCTTGCTGCGATTTTTGTAAGAAGAGTGAATGAGCAGCTCATGAAAAAATAAAATGTCCCCTTTTTCCATGACAACTGGAATTTCTTGTGCAAGATCGACACCTTCGGTTTCATCGGTCCAGCTTTCATGCTCTTCGAGATTCGTTACTTTCCCATGTGGCAGCAAGCCTAGCTTGTGTGTGCCAGGAATAACCCATAAACAGCCGTTTTCTTCGTCAACCAGTTCCTCCAAAGCAATCCAAGCCGCAATCATCGATTTCGGATCATCCTTGATATAATAATAGTCCTGATGCGGCGCTTGGCCTGGGGAGCCTGGTTCCTTATAGAAGTACATGCTTTGCACACAAACGGCCTCGTCACCCATCATTTGAGCTAGCGCACCGCGAACGACAGGGAGCTTCATGATTTGTCGCGAGAAGCCGTCATGTTTATGCGGATTAAATAATCGCACCGAGAACCGGTCCTTATCGCTTACTTCCTGACTGCCTTTTTTGGGGAGCGCCCATTCGGCTATCTCATCTGCTGAGCGGATCGAGTGAATGTGTCCGTTAAAGGCATCGACAAGATCTTCACTGCACCCTTTTTTCAACAAATAATACCCATGCTCATGAAAAAACGCCAATTCTTTCTCCCCTAACGGTGCCAATCGATCCTTAACTTGACTTTGCATAGCCAATTCCCCTTTCAAAATGTAAGCTCGAGCTATATACTTAGCATACAGTCGTACTCCCATTTCGAACATGGCTGTGATTGACGAGTATATATCTGTAGTTGATATTCAAAATGTGCGAACAATACTATTCTCTTTCATTAATTCATTGTAAAGGAACTTGCTCATGACTTCAGAATCCACAATTGACATCCCTAAAGTACGTGCTGCCGTTGGTGGAACCGTAGTATACCCACCTGGCAGTCGTTTTGGTCCCCGTGTACAGGCGGATCTGCAACTAGTTTTGCTGCATACCGGCTCCATGATCGTGCATATTGATGAGGTTCCGCATACGATTCAGCCTGGGCAAGTGATCMTCCTGAAGCCTGGTCATCAGGAACAGTTCTTGTTCGCGAAAGAGCAAGAAACTTGGCATCGCTGGATTGCCGTTCATGTTGGCGAGCTTTCGGAGCAGCAACGCGACCAATTGGAGCAATTGCCACATACACAAGCTATAAGTGAAGAGATGAATCGCTTAACCGACATCCTGATTTCCTTAAGATTGCGCTACAGTGCGACTTCAGAGACCCTTTGCAGCCTCGGACTGGCAGCTATTCAGCTATTTATTGCTGAATCGACTAGCAATCATATACAGCAGACGCACCCTTCGATTCTCCATGCGAAGCAATATATCGAGCATCACTTCCATGATCATCTCTCGCTGGAAGGCATTGCCGATGAAGTCGGGTTGTCCCCTGAGCATCTGGTTCGCTTGTTTCGTAAACACGAGGGCATCACACCGATTAAATTCGTATGGCATTATCGCATTCTGCGAGCCAACGAATTACTGATCCAAACCGGCTTAGCCATTGGCGAAATCGCCATGCGCTGCGGATTCAAGAACTCGTTTCATTTTGCGCGTGTGTTCAAAAGCACGACTGGCACTACGCCTTCCGATTACCGACACGGTAATTGGCGGGGAAATGACAAAGAAGCTGATCTATGATCAGCTTCTTGTCTGTCCGCAACGGTCACGGCGTCGCCGGGAACCGCCGGGGACTTTTAACTGTACAAACTACAGCTAATTTTCCCCGTTTTAGCAATTCCGATCAACTAGATGGATTTTGTCCAGTTAATTTCGCCTGATTTCGCTGAAACAGCCAATCATGGGTATATTAGCAGTACTTTTTCCATCTAATCTGCAATATCAGGCTTTTCTAGTTAAAATAGATGGAGGTTTTCCAGTTAAACACCAAGTAACGTGTCCAACATCTGTTAAGGAAAATTCATCTTTGACGTATTATTGAAGAAATTCCAAGCATCAATATCGCGTGTACCCATTCCCCTACTACACCCTTATCCCTTGACCGCACCCATCGTAATGCCTTGTGTAAACGCTTTTTGGAACACGAGAAAGATCGTAATCATAGGAACAGACGCGAGTGCCGCTCCTGCCATCATGATTCCGTAATTGGTCGTAAATTCACCTTGCATCGTCGCTACGCCAAGCGGCAGTGTCATCATCGAGGTAGACCTCGTCATAATGAGCTGACTGAAATAGTCGTTCCACGATGCAATGAAAGTAAAGATCGCTAGCGCTCCTAACGCTGGTTTAAGTAAAGGCAAGATAATCGTGGAGAATAGTCGGATTTCGGAGCAGCCATCGATCTTAGCCGCTTCAATTAACTCCCCTGGTACAGTCTGAGCGAATTGTTTCATCAAGAACACGCCAAATGGCCATCCAATTGCTGGTAAAATAAGTCCATGATACGTATTGACCCAGCCAAAGTCGGCCAACATCGTAAATAGCGGAACAAGAATCACTTGTTTCGGTAAAGCCATTGCAGCGATGAACATCGTAAAAATGATTTTCCGCCCAGGGAATAGCTTTTTCGCCAGGACATAGCCTGCAGAAGCGGAAACCAGGCAGACAGCGAACATTTCAACCAAAGCAATGATAAAACTATTTAACGTCCAGCGCCATACCGGATTCTTAAACAAATCCGCCCAGTTCTGTAAGGTCGGTTTGAGAGGAAACCATTCTGGCGGAATTTGTGTAGCCACCGTTTGAAATTTAAAGGCACCTGTCACAATCCAATAAAACGGAAATATAAAAAACAACGTAGAAAGGATCAATAATAGCGTAGAAAATCCGTTAAATACCCTTTGCCCAGCGTTTACTTTCATGATGTCCCCTCCTAGTACTCAACATCGCTRCCAAAGAATTTAAATTGAATCAACGAGATAACCCCGATAATAATCGCAAGGAATACGCCCATAGCCGAGGCGCTGCCGAAATGACCAAGCACGAAGGCTTGCTCGTACACGCCATACATGACGGTCGAGGTACTATAAACAGGGCCGCCAGAAGTAAGCAATTGAATTAAGGCAAAACACTGAAACGTATTGATCGTCGTGATGACGATAATATAGAGATTGGTCGGCATGAGCATAGGCCAAATAATTTTCAAAAAGATTTGCCACGGGTTCGCTCGGTCGATTTCAGCCGCTTCGATATACGAAGTCGGGATATTGCCTAGGGAAGCCACGTAAAGAATGATCGGCTGACCTACTGAAGTTGTGATCAAAACAGCGATAATCGCAAGCAGTGCTGTGCGCTGGTCGCCCAGCCACGAAATCGGCTCAAGCCCAATTAATCCCCCTAAATAGTTGAGAATCCCATAATTCGGATGGTAGATCCATCCCCATACAACCGTAATACTGACGACAGAAGAAACGGCTGGCAAATAGAATACGCCTCGAAAGAATGAGCGAGCAAACTCTTTTTTCTTATAAATAGAAACGGCCACGAATAACGAGAAAACGATTACTATAGGGACCGTTATAACGACTAGCAACAGTGTATTTCGCATCGATTTCAGAAACGTTTCGTTCTGAATCAAATCGACATAATTATCGAATCCTATAAAATTAAACGTTCGCAAGGAGTAATCGAAGAAGCTAATATAGATCCCTTTTACCATGGGATAGGCAACAAAAAGCAGAAAGAATCCGAGTGCAGGCAGCAAAAAGACATAGCTCATAAGYCAATCTCGACGTATGTAACCTTTGGTTTTACGAACCGTTACCTCCATGTTTCTTCCCTCCCTTTCTTTTTTGAGATGAAAAGAGTAGAGTACAATCGCACTCTACTCCCAGTGGACATTCCTCGTGCTTATTTAGAAGCTGCTTGCTCTTTCTTCGCTTTCGCAATGGCTTCGTTCGCTTTGGTTGCAAAGCTATCCAATGCTTCCTTGCCGGTTGCTGTGCCTGTTAACACACGTTGCAATTCCGGGAACCAGAATGTACGAATTTCCGCGTAACCATCAGCAATTGTCGGTGCATCCGTGATAAATTGACGAGCTGTTTCTGCATATTTATATTCGGCATCGCTATAAAGACCGGTAATCGACGTACGCGCTGATAATCCACCTGTTTGAATCAAATTCTTCTTCGCATATTCGGGATCATTCGCTATAAAATCAACTAGCTTCTTAGCAGCCGTAATCTTGTCTGCGTTTCCATTGTTAAACACGGCCATACCGCCCAAATACGGCTCAAGCTTTGGCTTAGATCCATCTAGTGTTGGGAATGGCAGCAGAATATCTTCGAATTGCACCTTCTTGAGCGGAACGTTCTGCGCTTTTAGTACAGCTGAATAATTCAAAGTAAAGGCTAATTTACCTTGCAAGAATAAATCGTTAACATCCGCAGCTGCCAAGGAAGCAGAACCGGACACACTAATTTTATCCTTCGTCGCCTTAGCTACCCAGTCCAATGCTTTCGCAGCGTTGTCGGTATTAATAGCTACTTTGGAGTTATCTTCACTCAAGAATCTCGATACCCCTAAGTTGGCAATATAGGCGCGAGTTCCTTGATCACCTGCTGTACTTTTCGCGAAGAAGCCCGTTGGAATAATCTCCGGTGCTTTCTCTTTCACAGCTTGAAGCGCTTTCTCATATTCAGCTACTGTCCATGTCCGATCAGGGCGACTTAGCGGTAGCAAATCAAGCGCACCGATTTTCTCAAATACCGTCTTATTTACGGCCATCATGAATGGCGCCGTATTGATAGGGTACATATAGATCTGATCGCCAACCATAGATTGCTTCCATAGCGCAGGCGTAATATCTTTCTTTACTTCTTCGGTAACGATGTCATTCAGCGGAGCGAGTAACTTCTTCTTCCCCCAGTCGATAATACGTCCCGGAGCATCATAAATCACATCTGGCGCCGAGTTCGAAGCGATGGCTACGTTCAGCTTTTGCGGACCACCTTCAAAGGTAATCATCTCTAGATTGACTTTTATTTCTGGATGCTTCTTGTTAAAAGCTGCAATAATCTGCTTCTCATATTTCCCAACTTCCCCATCCAGCGGTTGAAAATTCGGGAAGTTCCACCAAGTAATTTCGACAGGCTTCGCAGACACTGGACTTGGTGATACTGTTTTACTCTCGGTAGTACTCGTGGCTGTGTTCGCTGGTGTATTCGTAGATGAATTGGTACATGCAACTAACTGCGACCCGACAAGAGCAACGCCGATCAATGTCATTAATCCTTTTTTCATAGCCCTCATTTGAGCACCCCCGTTATTGTTTGTGGAATAAACGTGCTTCGTTTCATTCCGTGCACTAAGCATACGTGATATTGAAATCGGGGAGAATCCCCGTATCTTTACATTCATAGTCGTATTCTGACCTGTTCGTTTTCTAGCAAATGAGAGCCTCATTTCCGATAATTTTAATGTTATACTTGAATTACCGCACGGTTTCAAGTCCTAACAAGCTGGGGGAACTTCATGTATAAACTACTAATTGTCGAGGATGAACCTCTAATCAGAGCTGGCTTGCAGCACTATTTTGACTGGACAGCGCTTGGTGTCACTATGATTGTTGAAGCTGAGAATGGCAAGGAAGGCTGGCTCGCAGCACTTCATGAGCAACCTGATCTGATCATTACCGATATACGCATGCCCGAGATGGACGGACTTCAGATGATTGAACACATTCGAGCGACACTCCCGGATACCCTCTTTATTATTTTGACTGGTTTCAATGATTTTGAATATGCCCAAAAGGCGATTCGTCTTGGCGGCGTTCATGCCTTTCTGTTAAAGCCACTGGAATATGAAGAAAGCTTTGCAACTATTCTTAGCTGTATGGCGACACTTAAACAAAGGCGAAATGAACGGACCCAACGTACCGATTTAGAACAACAAGCCAACGAAAACAAAAGCTATAAAAGCAACCAGCTAGTCAAATTTTTACTCGAGGACGAGCATGCAGCTTGGGAGGAAGGCGTACGCCAACAACTCAACGATTTCGATCATTTGTCGTGGTATCAACCTTTTGTGGTAACCTGGTTACCTTCGAATCCCTCTCAAACTATCGAAAGAAGAGAGTTCCAACAACACGCTGAACGCATCATTCGGACGACTTTAGACACGATGTCTAGCTCCAGTATTCCCATACAACTATTCTTATATATAGATAAAACCAAATGCCATGCTGTAGCGATATTGGATGATCAACCAAGTGCGTACGATACCGATCAGGTCTCACTTCCAGCTTGCGATTCCAACGGTTTCATGGCTATTGGCAAAAGGACGACAGATAGCTCGCAATTAACACAGTTGCTTCGTCAAACGGATCAAGCGCTATATCAACGCTTTTATCAGGACAAGCGACAGATCTTCTTCCCAATCGCAGCCAATGAGTCGCCGACTCGTGCCAAAGATTCACGTTTACTTCTTGAAGAAGCGGATAAGAATCGTATCATTGCCTCTCTTGAAAGCGCTAATCCTACGGATATCGAGCAGCTGATGCAACGACTCGCACATGACTTGCGCATACATCTGCCCCACACTTCAATGGATCGTGGATTCGCTTTTATTCAAGAAATCATCTCCACCACCGTTCGATTTGCCCACCGGAATGGCATTCCTGTCGAAGGCGTCTACAGTGAAAAACTGCTAAAGCTAACATGTGTCGATGATTTCCCAACGCTTGATGCCCTTTTCAGCTGGTTAACAGCTTGGATGGTGCAAGTCAGCGAAGTATACCGAGATGAGTTCTCTTCAACGAATCACCAGGATGTGCTTATTTTTGAACATATTGAAGCTTATATTAAAGAGCATATCGACCAAGATATTACGCTGCAAATGGTGGCAGATCGTTTCTTCTATAATCCATCGTATTTAAGCCGTATTTTCAAAAGAAAATTAGATAAGAACTACATGAGGTTTGTGACCGAAATTCGCATCCACTATGCGCAAGAATGCTTGAAGAAGCCAGAGTATTTAGTGACGGATGTGTGCACGATGTGCGGGTATAAAAGCTACAAGCATTTCGTCAAAACCTTCCGAAGCATTACCAATATGACGCCATCCGACTATCGGAAGAAATGGGGGTGGTAGACGTTTGAATGCATGGCAGCGGCTTTCGCAGCAATACCGGATGAAGCATGTGAACCATCAAATATTCGTACTTATGATCCTAATTATCACCGTTCCCTTATTGATTATCTCGGTCATTATCTATTTCTTTTCTATCCAAGCCGTCAAAAATGAGTACCAGAGCTCCTCGAACCTGATTCTCACGAATCTGTCCTTCAACATCGATCAATATTTACAGAGTATCGAGAAAGGAACGCTTAACGCGCAAATGGATGGGCAACTGCAGAATGCCTTGGAACACTGGGTTGCGGATGGCGATGAGAACAGTAATGATCAACGTATCCAATATGGGAACACCATTGAACACTTTGTCAGTTCCATCGAAATGACGATTAAAAATGTGGACAGCGTGCAAATTTACGCAGGTTCTCGTGTCTTTTACTCGGCTAATTTCAATCGCTCGGATTACGATGTCGAGGATTTCACCCATGAGGATTGGTACTTGCAGACACAGCAAAGTAAAGGTGGCATCGTCCTATTCGGAACGCACCTCCCCTTCCATCGTGTGAATGCCAAGGATCCTGTTATTTCCATAGCAAGAGTCATTAATAAGGTAGGAAGTAAACAGCCACTCGGAGTTATGCTCATCGATATTCGATTGGATTCTTTGCGAGAAATATTGAAATTGTCCGAGACGAGTAAACGCAACTTCACCATTATAGATAGTCAGGGTGCTAGTATTTATAATTCCGAAAGGTCGACTGCGAATGCCAATGTACCGATCACGTTAGAGAGTCAGAAGCTTCAGACCGTTTTGCATGCTGAAAATGGGAGCTTTTACGCGTATTTTGCCGGGGCCAATTCGTACATTAACTTCGTGACCTCGCCTTATTCGGGCTGGAAGGTCATTCAATCCATCGATGAGAAAGAAATGACGAAGCAAGCCGAGATTTTGATCAAAATCATATTAGCACTAGCCTTCCTATCCCTAGGAACTGCGGTATTATTCATGTTCATTTTATCCGCGCGCGTGACGAAACCTATTATTCTCCTGAGCCGTAAGGTGAAAATGGTTGGCTTAGGCAATTTCGATGTCGATCTTAACTCGAATCGGCAGGATGAGTTCGGCGTGTTGTATCAAGGTATCCGCAAAATGCTAGAAGACTTGCAGAACTATATTGAACGTTCCTCCATGGCCAAAGCACAGCAAAAAGTCGCACAATATGGCGCTTTGAAAAGTCAGATCAATCCGCATTTTCTGGCCAATGTGCTGGAAACGATTCAGATGAAGGCGATTATCAGCGGACAACGAGATGTCGCTGAAATGGTCGGTATCCTAGGCCGCTTGTTCCGCATTCATATCCAAACGGGGAAAGAAACGGTTACCTTGCAAGAAGAATTGATCCACATTCGCCTGTACGTCAAAATCCAACAGCTGCGCTTCGGGGATAAAATTCAGTATCGCGAGGAACTCTCGGTGAATAGTGAGACTTTGCAGGTTCTGCATTTTTCATTGCAGCCGCTAATCGAGAATGCCTTCGTGCATGGACTGGAACGGAGCAGTCAAGCAGGACTACTGGAAGTATCTTCCGAGATATCGGGGGATGACTTATTGATCMAGATCAAGGATAATGGAGTTGGCATGGATCAAATCAAGCTTGCGCAGCTGCGAAATCGGCTTGCGCAACCTTCAGATACACTCGATGAAACACATATTGGCATCAAAAATGTGCATGATCGTATCGTCTTCTACTTCGGAGATCCGTATGGGATTGACATAGAAAGTCAACCGGGTGAAGGGACGATCGTGCGGATACGCATGCCTGCGCGGTAGAGTATTCCACTTCAGCACGACAGACGACAAACGAAGACGACAGACGAAGACGACAGACAGGAGGTCCTTATGCTAGGACTCGCGATTTTACTTGCTTTTAACCTTATTGGCATTTGGCTTCAAACGAGCTTTCACATCCCGCTTCCTGGCAATGTGATTGGACTTATTCTTTTTACCATCGCGCTTTTCGCCAAGCTCATTAAGTTAGAATGGGTGGAAACGACGGCGAATTGGTTCACAGGCCATATGATGCTATTTTTTCTACCCTTTGTCGTGGGAACCATGGCTTTCTTCCCGCTGATCGGGGCAAATTGGTTATCGATCGGGGTTGGCGTTATGGGGAGTTCTGTGGCTGTCCTACTCGTAACTGCATTTATCACATCGAAAATGCAACGTAATGAGGATAAAGGGCATCGGATGCCTACTGGTGCAAATGGGCAAAAGACAGTTGAAGGTGGGATGAAATGAACACCTCCGATTGGCTCACGAACCCCGCGTTCGGCATCACGCTCAGCATTGCAGCCTATACGGCTGCTCAGTTTATTCATCAGCGCTGGCGGTGGCTGCATCCGCTTTTTGTCTGCTCAGGCTTCATCACCTTGGTACTGCTGAGCTTCCACATCCCTTATGCCGCCTACAAAGTGGGCGGCGATGTACTCACGCTGCTCTTAGGTCCAGCTACTGTGGCTCTCGGCGTTCCGTTGTACAAGAACGCCGGCTTGATCAAAAAGCACATCGCCGGCATTCTGACAGCCGTGACTTTAGGGTCATTGACCGCCATTGCCAGCGCCGCCGCACTTGTTGGACTGCTCGGCGGAAGCCGCGAGATTCTGCTCAGCATGCTGCCCAAATCCGTCAGCTCGCCGATCGCCCTAGAGATATCACGCCATCTCGGCGGATTGCCAGAGCTAACAGCCGTACTGACGGTGCTCACAGGCTTGTTCGGGAGCATGATCGGCAGAAGGCTTTTGACTTGGCTTAGTTTCCGCGATGCGCTATCCATTGGCATCGCGGTGGGTACCGCTGCGCATGGCATCGGAACAGCACGACTGCTGAAGGATTCGGAGCTTGAGGGCAGCATGAGCGGCTTTGCGATGGGTGCTGCTGGGATTATAACATCGGTATTGTTTGTGCCGATTTATTGGTGGTTTCGTTAACATAAAGCCCCCAGCTTGAAGCGTTCGCTTCAGGTTGGGGGTTTAATCGGTTTCTGTTTGGGGCAGGCGGAGGTGCAACCACCATGCCTGTAAAAACTACAGTTAATTTGCTGCATTTGAGCCAATTATGCGCAATAGATGGAAAACCTCCAGCTAATTTTTAGCTATTTGGCGATTACGAGTGAATCCTCAGTAAATAACTGTATATTTTCCAGTTAATCCATCCCGAATGCTGAAACGATCAAAATTAGCAGTACATTTTCCAGTTAATTCTAATTACAGCCTACTACTCGTCGTTCCTCGCTCAAAATACTTTTCAAGTCCTTACAAGGGATGGTCTCGCCAATCCGGAATCGCACCACTTGCCAGCCGAGAAATCGTTCCATCTTCCCCGTCCACGACGTAGTCGATACCTTGCTGGAATACCTGGTTATCAGGATGTGTGGCATCCGGATGACTCCTCAGCGACACATCCCTGCCACCATAATGCGGTCGATAACGCATCTTCTGCTTCTCCGTACCGGGGAAAACGAACGTTTCCCCTAGCTGACTTCGTAGCTCCATCGCTCATTTCCCCCTTTTCACACTTACCAAAGTAGATCTATTCGACCTGTAATTCCCTCTAGATAAATCCGATCCACTTGGCAAGCATCCGTAAGATCCAGATACTCTTTCTCGTTTACCCTGACTTCTACGATTCCAGCAGCAATAGCCTCAATTGGTGGAAACAACGTGAGATTAGCATCTTTCAAATTCCATACGGTCAGATTACTGCTAGATTGACGCTTCCACGTTGGAATAGCCTGATTTTATTGAAGTGTTTTTTTCGTAACATGATCTATCGCCATCTCTGTCATCTCCTCACAATCGATTTATACAATTAGCAGCACTTTATATATTCGCTATTCCTTCACACTGCCAAGAATAATTCCCTTCGTGAAATACCGTTGCAGAAACGGGTAGATGACGAGAATCGGTATTGCTCCCAGAAAGATTTGTGCGGCACGGGCCGTACGATCCGAAATGAGCGCCAGCATCTCGAGATCCGTGTTGCTTTTGATCAATGTATCCAAACCTACAACGACCGTATATAAATAGCTTTGAAGTGGATAATGCGATGGCGAGTTCATGAATAAAATGCCGTCAAACCACGAATTCCAATGGGAAACGGTCGCAAATAGCGTTAGTGTGGCCAAGGATGGCGTCGATAATGGCAAGTAAATGTTCCACAGGATTCGCCACTGCCCAGCACCATCCATCAGGGCTGCTTCTTCCAATTCTTTGGGCAATGCCCGGAAGAAGTTCAGCAAAATAACAACATTATACACAGGCACGGCATGCGTTAAAATTAAGGCCCAAATCGTATCTAACAACCCAAGCGATCGCATTGTCATATAGATTGGAATAATCCCCCCACTGAATAACATGGTGAACACGAATATCCATACATACACCGTTCTGCCCTTGAAACTCGCTGCTTCCTTGGACAGCGGATAGGCGACTAGAATGGTCAGCACCATATTCACGATGACACCTAACACGACTCTTTTGATCGAAATGATGAAAGAAGCCATAAACTCTGGTTTGTCCATGATGAATTGATACGATTTCCATGTGAACTCGACGGGCCAGAAGGTGACTGAGCCTGTGGCAACGGCATTATTGGAGCTGAGCGACATCGCCAGCAAATGTATTAATGGCAGTACACAAAGGACAGACAAGCTAATAAGAAACACATAATTCGCAATGGTGAACCCTCGATATGCCCAAGACGCTGTCTTGATCATGCTGAATTTCCTCCTTCTACTCAGAAAATGCGGTAATTGGCAAACCGATACGCCATCGTATACGAGAGTGAAATAAGAATAAGTGAAACGAGTGACTTAAAGAGACCAACAGCAGTTGCTACCCCGTATTGCGCATCGATCATCCCAATCCGATACACGAAGGTGTCGATGATATCTCCACTTTCATACACGATAGGGCTGTACAAATTGAATACTTGTTCAAACCCCGCGTTCAGCACATTTCCGATACTGAGTGTCGCCAGGAGAACGATAATCGGTGCCATCCCAGGCAAGGTAATGTGCAAGGTTTGCTTCCACCGATTCGCGCCATCCATCGTCGCTGCCTCATACAGCGCTGGGTTAATTCCAAGGATCGCCGCCAAATACACAATCGTGCTGAAACCGAATTCCTTCCACTCATTCGTCAGTACCAACGTGAACGGGAACCATTGATTGTCTCCCAAGAAGAAAATCGACTGCATCCCCAAGGCACGAAGCCCCGCATTGACGATCCCTTCTTTTGGCGAAAGGACATCCAATAAGATCCCGCTTAGAATGACCCACGAAAGGAAATGCGGCAGATATACCAGCGTCTGAACAATCCGTTTCACCGCATTCTTTCGGATCTCATTTAGCATTATGGCAATGACAATCGGTACGATCAGACCTACAATAATTTTCATGAGGGCAATATAGATCGTATTCCAAAGCACACGGTAGAAATCTGGCAACTCCATTACATATCGAAAGTTATCCATCCCGATCCATTTGGAATGAAAAAGCCCCTGTGTTGGCATGTATTTCTGGAACGCAATGACAATGCCGGCCATCGGATAATACTGAAAAATAAGGATGGCAATCAATCCGGGAATGAGCATCAAATGCAGGGGCATTTGTGCTTTCCATTTTATTCTGTTCACATGTTCTCCCCCTTACCGGATGAAAAAAAGAAGCTGGATTATCGCCAACCTCTTCCATGTCTTCATTATAAAATTAACGAACATGCCACCGATACGGGACATTATTGCGGCCCTTGCTTTATATTAACCAGTTAATCTCGAGTCGCGATACACCTGTGGTGTAAGACCCGTAATCTTCTTAAATAGTCTTGTAAAATAAGCCGCAGACTCCAATCCAACCATGGCTGCGATCTCATGGATTTTGTGCTCAGTCGTCATTAATAGGGTCTTCGCTCGCTGAATACGCACATCCGTAATATAGTCAAGCAGACCTTGCCCTGTTGTTTGTTTATACATGCGTGAGAGGTATGGCGGGCTCAAATACACCAGCTCAGCTAAGCGCGTTAATGAGAGCTCCTCTTGCAGAAAAGCATGCACATAATGATGAATCTGACCGATCATATCCGTTGTTCTCTCTGCTTTTTTCAGCCCATTATAGTCCGCCAGCGACAACGCAATGCCTGCCAGAAATTGAACGGCCCCTACCGTACTGTTGTGCTGAAAAGGATTCAGAAGCTCCTCCATACGAAACGCTTCACCGAGCTGTGCGATCAAATGACGCTTATTGATATACGATAAAAGAAAAGCAGCAAGATGCGAGAACGCCTCATACGCGAGCGCCGCTCCCTTATCGTTGTATGCTAACAGTTTGATCGCGTTAACGACCTCACCAAACAGGTGCTCACAACCTTCTTTTTCACCGTTATCCAAATAAGTCTCCAACAGGTCCATTTTGTGCAAATGAATACGCAAATCTTGCTCTTCATAGAATTGCTTACTGGAGCGCAGTTCTTCCTTGTCTTCCTTGCGTTGTTCGGTTAGCAGCATCTCATGGCCTTTCCCGATGCCATAGGCCAACTGCAGCTTCATGCCCTCAATCCGCTGCATCATCGCTTCCCATGTGCAGAAGCTAGAGGCCAGCAGGAAGGAAACCGGCACCTTCAGATGCCGCCGACAGGCCGCCTGAACAAGCTCTACGCTGCCGGAAAGCGTACGAATCGCTTGTCCCTCTTGCCCTTCATCGGTTGGCTCAGTTGGTTGAACGAGCCAAATAAACCGATTGCGATCATACGGAAGCGCTATCATATTGAGCGAACCGTTCAAATATTCCTCCGCTATGTTATGGACGGAATAAAACAGAAGCGATTGATCGGACGGTGCGGCGAAGGATCCCCATTCATCCAAACGTCCGATGACGAGGAGCACAGGACTCCCAGCGTGCAGGCCGATGGCCAGCTCCTCGAACCGCCTCGCCCTGACGACGAGCGATTCTGACTCGCCTTGCACGAGTTGCCGAAGGTAATCACGGCGAATTGTCGGCAATGCGGCGTGCAGCTGCGCTCGGGAGCGCTTCAGAATCTCTTCACGGTTGATTTCGAGCGCGATATCCTGCGTTGCCTTCTGCACCGCTTGAATGATGGCCTCATCGCCCTCTGTTTTGAGAACGAAATCGATGCCCCCGTTGCGAATTGCTGTCTGGGCATAAGCAAAATCATCAAAACCCGTCAAGAAAATAATGCGGCAGCGCGGCCATCTTTTCCGCGTATAATCGGCAAGCTCCATCCCGCTCATCCCCGGCATCCGAATATCCGTGAGCAGAATGTCTACTTTCCCTGCTTCCATCTTCTCTATCGCTTCCTTGCCAGAGTGAGCTTTCACCATCTCAAAATCCATGTCCTCCAGTTCAAGAAAAGTTTCTGTCAAATAGTGAACAGCCAGCGGCTCATCATCCACGATCATCATTGTCAGCATGACATMACGTCCTCTTTTTGCAAATTGAATTCCCTATACGACGAATGGAATGACGACCGAAACGACCAGACCGCCTTCCTCTCGTCTGAGAATCCGCACACCGRCCTTCTCGCCAAACCTTAATTGTAAGCGTCGATGCACATTCAACATCCCCGTTACTTCCTCCGTCGCTTGCCCTTCTTGCGTTTTGGCCTGAAAATTTCGCAGTTCCTCGTCGGTCATCCCTTTGCCATTGTCCTCAACTTGGATGATAACAAACCTCTCTCCGTCATCGTCCTCCTGGCATGTGGTCGATATCCGCAGATGACGCTCATGATGGTCCTGATCAAATCCATGATGATACGCATTCTCCACGATTGGCTGTAAAATCAACCGTGGAACAAGCATTTGCTTACATTCCTCTGGCAAAGGCTCCATTTCAAACGAAATCCGGTTCATATACCGGATAGTTTGAATCTCAGCAAAAGCACGAACATGGCTCAACTCCCGCTCCAACGGGACTTCCTCACTGCCATTTCGGGTCATGTACTGGAAATAATCGCCGAGATATTTGGTGAATCGGGTCGAGTTCTCGAAATCTTGCGCTTTCGTCATACGATACAATAAGTAGAAGCTGTTATATAAAAAGTGCGGATTGATCTGCGATTGCAGCTGTTTCAGTTCGGATTGCTGTGTACGAATTTTCTGCTCGTAAATTTCAAAAATCAGTTTTTTCAAATGAGCGACCATGTTATTGAATTGGGCATACAAATAATGAAATTCATCACTGCTTTTATAGGTTAGCTCGACTTGCAGATCACCGGATTCCACCTTGCGGAAGGCTCGGACAAGCCTGCTGAGCGGGCGATGAATGATGCGATACACATAGATAGAGAACAAGATAATGACAATAAGTGCACATAAGGAGATGAGATATAAATAAACCTGATAATGATCCAGCGGCCCCATCACTGCCTTTTCCGGAACAAAAGCAACCAGCATCAGATCTAGTGCCGGTGAATAGGTGGAAACCGTGAGAAGACGCTGATTCCCAATTTTGATAAGCTCATTGGCTGCTTGAACGATCTGTGAAGACTTGATCTGCAACGCGGACATTTGCCCCCGAACGGTCTGACGAATAAGGGCGTAGGCCTCATTATTTAGTGTATGAACGATATCCCAATCTGCATTCACGATCGCTGCGCCGCCCTGGTCATAATTAGAAATCTGCGCTAAATACGATTGCATGGCGGGCATGGAAAGCTCCAGTTCCAGGACGAACATTGGGTCGCGCCCTTCCACCAACTGGTTGTTGGGATAATATTCACGTAAGTAAAGATGATCGCCGTCGCGATAAAATAATCCTTTATGCGAGAACGAATCTTGTTTTAATCGATCCAGACGCTCTCGAGGCAAGCTGTCGGCTAACTCCGTAGATGAAATAATTTTATTAATAGGCGGAATATACACACTTGCCCGCTCGATATACATACTCGATTCCTTTAATAGGACGAGGCGTTGCTGAAACCTTTTCAAAATAACAAGCTTCTGATATTCCGTTAAACTATCGGCCGTCACACTGAGCGCTTCCAAATCTTCGTCATTCATGAATTGCCGTTGAATACGTCCCATTCTGTCGATTTCATTCTCAAGTGATGAGCGATAGAACTGAATTTGCGACTCGAGTGATTTGGAAATTTCCTTGCGGACAAGCCCCGCACCCCATTCATTAATCTGTGTCCCGATCACATACATAGGTGAGAGCACGATGAGAAAAGTCACTATTAATTTGCCAAGTATCGAGAACCGTCGCTGTCTCGCTGCCATCCGCATAACTCCCCACTCCAACGTCCTTTTTCTCACTATACAAAAGATTGAGCAGATTGGATATACGAGCGTCACCTTAAGATAATAAAAAGCAAGTATGATAAAATTGTCCAATCCAATAACAAACTACCCCGCCAGTAGATTTCTCTACTTTCKGGGCAGCTCATCATGACTTTATTTGTTCTTCGCGTACCAATCGTTCACTTCTTGCTCGATTTTATCGCCTCCAAGCTTTTGGAACTCTTCAGCGAATTTGTCGAACTCATCGACGGAGGAATCACCCATGATGATCTTGGTGAAGGTTTCAGCGATTTTCTTCTTCAAAGTCGGCAGTTTCTCGGACATCGTCGGCGTTGCTGGAGCTAGGAATAGGTTATATTGTCCGATCTTGGCTTTGTTATATTGATCAATAACACTATAGCTGCCGCCATCGCCCATTACGATATTGCTAAACCACATGGAATCATCGCCAGCTTTAAACTTCGTCATACGGTCAAAATGAACACTGGCTGGGAATCCAAGTTTACTGCCATCACCCGTCTTTAAGGATTCTTGCACCTGGTGATAGGCATCTAGATTCGTATTCAGCGAATCCATCGTAACTGGCGCATATTTCGCTGCCATAATCCCCGTTTTCGAATCGGTTATGAATGGGTTCGGATCCGGTGCATACGATTTTTCGTAAAAACGATTGATATAAATATTCGCTAACTTAATAGCCGCTTCCGGATGCTTCGATCCTTTTTTCACCACATAAAATGTACCAGCTGTATCGTAAAGCTGCGGTATAGCTGGCTGACTATCCGCAGATACAATTGGGAACACTTTCCATTGCGCTTTCGGATCCTTCGTGTGATTCTCCTTCTGGATATAGCCGCCATCTGATACTAATCCGTAGGCAAGCCCGACACGTCCTGCTGCTACATCTTCTTGGATTTTTGCTGGCGGTTTAACGCCGAATTCCTTATCAATCACGCCATCCTTATAGAGCTCTTGGAGCTTCTTTAAAGGCGCTTTTAGTTCTTTTTGAACAAAACMATAGACCAGTTTACCTGATGGATTCTTAATGAAAATATCGGTATACCCATGATAGCCGTTAAAGAAGCCACGCAATGAACCGTGTCCATAATCCCAGAAATCTTTATTCACCGCAAGCCCGATTGTATCTGCTTTCCCGTTACCGTCCGGATCTTGTTTGGCAAATGCCGTTGCAATTTTGATCACATCATCCATCGTTTTCGGTTCAGGCAAATTCAGCTTCTGCAACCAATCCGTTCGTACAT
>NZ_JBFTPF010000065.1:0-29077 GCF_056398345.1 Paenibacillus sp. 01T442 | reverse complement strand
CTACTTCTACTTCTACTTCTACTTCTACTTCTACTTCTACTTCTACTTCTACTTCTACTTCTACTTCTACTTCTACTTCTACTTCTACTTCTACTTCTACTTCTACTTCTATTTCTACCTCAACCTCTACCTCTACCTCTACCTCTACCTCTACCCAACTTGTGCAAATAACCTCCCCCGCCGCCTCAAACAAATTAGATGGATTTTATGTCGTTATTTTTGCAGATTCTTACCATTTGGGAGTAATAGATGGATTTCCTGCAGTTAATTTAAGCTAAAATCTACCAGACGGCCAATCTGGATCAAATTAGATGTACTTTTTCCATCTATTCACTAAATCTTATGAAAATAGGTAGAATTAACTGTACATTTTACATTTAATTGGAAAACCACCCACTCGCAACCAATAGATCTCCAGCATCACGCCCTGTTAAGCTTGGAGTGCGCTTCCCTCCCCCGAAAAAAGACCTTCAGGGCACGTACCCTGAAGGTCTTCTCTGTACTACTTCTTTGGCAATAAGTCTGGCTTCTTCAATATGTTATAGATCAGCATCGCTGCTTGCGCACGATTTGTTGAATCTTTCGGGTGAATGCCATCCCCGTAACCGTGAACGAGCCCCAATTTAACCAAGGTGGATACACTGTTTAACGCATAATCTGAGATATCCGAGACATCGTTGAATGGTTGCAATGCCGCTGCGTCTTGTTGACTCGCTAGTTTCGTAGCTTTAGCCAAAGCCCGCTCGGTAAGTACCATCATATCTTCTCTGGTTACGGATGCTTGTGGATGGAAGAAATTGTTCTCATCTCCTTGGACGATCCCCAGATCTCTGGCTGTGTTGATGGCTTCCTCGTAGTATTTCCCCTGTTCGACATCCGCAAAGTGTGCTCCCGCAGCTCCCTTCAGATTTAACGCTCTCATCAAAAGCACTACATAGTCAGCACGCGAAACAGGAAGTTCTGGGCTAAATACACGATCGCCAGTACCATTTACAACACCTTTGCCCGCTAAGTAGGCTATCGCATTTTCCGCCCAACTGAAGTCACCTAAATCATCAAACGGCAGCGAGCTGTCGATTCGGAATTCAGCTTTGGCATCTGGCTGCTGATTGGTACTAGCAAGGTGGGAATCGACCGATTTCACTTTACTTAGCGACATTTCAGCCTTTCCTTGACCAATTGCCTCGAACACCAAGGTATACAACGTTTGATCGCCACTATCTCCATCCACTTTCCCAACCCGCGTATGTGCCAATTGTATGTGGTTATCCTTCACGACATAAGGAACCGAGAAACCCGGGATTTGCGTCGTAGCGGTCTTCAAAGTTAGAAGTGCTGGATCAAAGTCCACATTCAATTCATACGCATACAGATCCTTCAACTCATGACCCTTGATGACCACTTCTACCTTCTCCCCTTGGGAAGGACTTGGGTTTGAAATTGTAAGTGTGTAAGACGGTGTTACCGTTTCGGTTGCCGCAAATGCACTAGGTAGTACAGCACTTGTCGTGGTAATTAACATTAGACAACTTACAAACCATTTATGAAATRTCATGTCGGTATGCTTCCTCCCTTACCTATATCCTTATTGCATGATTTCACTAGCAACAATGGAAAGATCTTCGATATCTACTTTGTTATCCTTATTAATATCTGCTTTCACTGCATCTGCATCCCAATCTGCATCGCCTTGCTGCTTACCATAAGAAGCCGCTACCATGGCTAAATCGCCGATTGTAACACCAGCACTTCCGTTGATGTCCGTATGATAGACAGGTGGACCCGATGGCTGTTGAAGCTCCAGAATAAGCCTGTCGATCTCGGCAAAATTCGTCTTTTTCGTTAACTTGATCGTATTCAAACCTTGATTCAACGTTATCGTAATGACAGATGGATTATAACGTCCCCATCCGAATTGTTTGTAATCAATGACTTGATTGGCTCCATCATTAACGGAAACATCTTGCTGAGCAATAACCGTACCTCCGGTTCCATTTGCCGCCATGACCGTCATTTGGTAAGTGCCTGCTTTCTCCACATTTACATGAAATAAGATATAGTCGCTTCCAGCTGTGTCCACATGACCTGCCACTTTGCCGCCAGAAGCTTCGTCAGAATTGTTAATTCTCACAGTTCCTCCAAGAATTGCATCCTCCGCTTCATAGCTGTACATGGAGATCGAAGGTGTGCCTGATGGCTCCTGAATCAATGCCCCATAAGCGACCGGTGTGCCGAAGTTTGGCGTGCCATCCGGATTCCAAGTGAACTTCTGTGCACGAACGGAACGATTCGCCCAGCTTCCGCCAGATTTAAGATCAGCATGATAGACAATCCAATCCTCCAAACCATCCGGCGACTTCGTAAATGAGTTATGTCCAGGACCGAATGCTCCCGCGGATTTGCTGAATACGGAACCCGTTTTCGTCCACGAAGCTGGATTAAGGACATTACCATCGTTATTCGTCAGCATGCCTAAATTGTAATTATCAGTCCAACTGCCGCTTGCCGAATATACGATAAAGATTTTATCGTTCTTCATCAAAATTTCTGGACCTTCATTGATCGTCGGCGTACCATCAAGCTCCCAAGCTTGATCAGGTGAAGATAATAGCACGCGAGGTCCACTGATCGTCCATGGATTGCTCATCGGCGCAATGTAAATCTTTTGACTCACATTCGTATCGCCTTCCCAACCAGACCATACGAAATACATGGAATTATCATTTTTTACTAACACAGTACCATCAATGGCCCACTTGTCTGAGGCATCGGCAATTTTACCTTTCAATGTATAGCTGCCTTGCGCATCATTCGTATCGCTTTCGAGCACATACATGCGGTGATTATTGTTATTGCCGTCATCCGCTGCAAAATAAATGTACCATTTGCCATTAATGTTCTGAATCTCTGGTGCCCATAAACCTTTGGAATACCTTTGTCCGGAAGGCGGCGTATAGACCGTAACACGAGGCTCGATTCCAATATCCTGAAGACGTTTCGCTTTCACGACTTGAATCGCAGCATCATTTTCCGATTTCACATAATAATAGTAGCCATCTTTGAAAACAACGCTCGGATCTGCCGAACCAGCTCCACTTGAGACAGGTACGATCGGATTTTTGAATTTGCCGCTATCCGTCACCGTGATAACAGCAGAAGCTGTTTTTCCACCAGCCGCCGTGACTGTAATCGTAGCAGTTCCTTTGTTGATTCCTTTCACGTTACCGCTCGTATCCACTTGCACGGTACCTGAGTGGCTGGAACTCCACGTAAGCAGCTGGTTGGACGCATCCGCAGGTGAAAGGGTTGCCGTCAGCTTTTTCGTTTCATCCACTTTTACAGTCAATGTTGAGGTATTTAAAGAAACAGATGCTACACTTTTTCCCGCAAAAATAGGGGTTACTGCTTGTTTGGTTAGATTCGCATGTGACCATTTGACATGTAAACTGGCATCTCCCGTTGCGTGAACATATTCCACTTTCACTGGATATTTTTCTCCAGCCGTTAGTGCGATCGTACCGGATGTTTCCTCTCTTGTGCTGCTTGTTTTATTGACGACCAATGTCTCGCCAATCCACACTTTCGCGACATTATCGCTATCCACGTAAATCGTATGTGCCCCAGAATTCGTCGGTTGCACCGTTCCCATCCAGCGCGTGGAGAAATGATCCTCTCCAATGCCTACAGTTGGGTCTGGCGAACCTGTTCCCTTCTCATTTCCAAGATCGAAATCAATCTTCGGTGTGAACGATGTTTTAGCTAATGTTGTAAAGTTCTCGTCCTTGAAGTAGCTTACGTTGAATACAGGCAGCGTATCGAAAGCTGTTCCTGTTAATGCTTTAATGTCGTTCACATCCCACGGATGACCATCCGGATACGTAATTCCATGGAATGGCATCGTCGGCTCCGAAGTTAATGGATTCGTATCCGATCCCCAAGGGAAGCGTGTGTTATCCCGACCGATACCGAATTCCCACATAACGAAACCGATCTCTTTCTGACCGTAATGTTCCACCATACCTGGAACCGTTTGCGTCGATCTGTTCATCGCTTCATCCGCAAGAATTCCCTTGCTGACCCCGTAAGGTGTCGGGTAATCGGACTCATACGGATGCCAAGTGATGAAGTCTGACGTAGCATCGCCGCTAAATTGTCCACCTGTTGAGGATACCGGATGGTTGGTGTCGATTTCTTTGATCCAAATACGTGCATCATTCATGATCTGCTTCGTGATTTGATCCATAAGTCCACTCTCGCCATTGCTCGGCTCATTATAAATGTTCCAGAAAGCAATCCGCGCATCATTTTTATGCGCATTGACAATTCCCTGCACATACGCTTTCAATGCATCTTTATTCGCTGCATAGTTGGATTTAACTGCATCCCCAGGGCCTTCTACCCAACGGCTGTTATGCGCACCGTAAAGTGGAGCTAATTGTGGCCCCATGACCGGATTGTCATTCCAACAGTCATCGAAAAAGGCAAGTTCCACTTTGATGCCATGTTTGTCGGCAAGTTGCAAGAAATCTTCCAGATTGGCTAACAATCTCGCGCTATCGTTTTCCCAAAGCAAGTTATGTACGAATATCCGTACAAAATTGATGCCATACATTTGCGCATAGCCCAATTCACGATCGTTAATCTCATGATCATATTCGTTCCATTGCTGAATCTGATTCACAACATTCGTTGGTACGAAAACTGCGCCTTGTACCCAAGACCAGTCGTACGTCGGCATCTGAACTTCGCCTAAGTCTTTGACACTAATATTGTCATAGTTTGTGGCAACGTAATGAGCTCTGACACCGATCGCCCCAGTTGTATAGGTCGTATCTACCGCACTTACGATATGCTCGTCATTGATATAGATATCGATATGGCTGCCTACCGCTTTCACCTTCATGCGATAGACTGTATTTTGCGTGACTGGATATATAATGGATGCGAGTTCTTTCCAATTGTTATTCAGTCTTCCTAACTGCACACGTCCATTTGAAGTTAGTCCCGCGTAATAACCTTTCATGTTATCTCCGCCATTGCTCGGATTCGTAACTCGGAAAATTAAGCCTGCATTATCGTTATTCACGCCGTTTTTCAACGTAATGTCAGCCTCATATTCAAAGTTATCGAAAGAAGTACCCGTTGCAACTGATTTAAAGCCAGGGCCTTTATCCGTTATTTGATAAGCCTTGCTTGCAACATTCCATGTTCCTTCATAGGTCGTCCAACCCGTCGCATTGTCATCGTTAAAATCATCCGAAAAAGTATGGCTGACTAACGTGAATGTCGCACTCTGAACCGTGGAATCGAGCATGCCATTTTTAGTTGCCATAGCTTTCACCGTCGATGTGGCTGTCAAAGTGATTGGACCGTTATAGAGAGGTGTCGCCGCTGTAGGCGTGCTGCCGTCGGTCGTGTAGTGAATGTCGGCACCGACTGTCGGGCTCGATATGGTGACGATTTGCGAATTTGGGAATGAACCCGAATTCGGATTAATAACCGGTGCTGCCACAGGCAGTACCACAGGAGTTAACTGCTTTAATGAAACATTGTCATAAGAAACTTGTAGATTCTCATTCCATGCTCGCAGCCCAACTGTGCCCACCGAGTACGTTGCATCTGTAAAATCGTAAGCTAACATCTCATTCACATATATGTAAAAATGAGTTCCGATTGCAATCACTTTCAGATGATTGTAGTCATTCGGCTTGACGCCGCTTACAACTGTTGAGGCAATTTCTGTCCAAACRCCATTCGTTCCCGTAGCGCTCATCTTACCGATTTGAAGCTTCCCGGCAGCATTCATGCCGGCGTAGTACGCATTTATTTTATCCACACCATCAGCTGGCGCCGATGCTCGGAAAACCACACCGCTATTGGAAGATACTGCATCCTGCGGGTTCATATCAACTTCAAAAACAAAGTCTTGATAAACCCCTTCCACGACGGACTTTGCCCCTCTTGGATTAGTAGCCACATAATTATAAACGCTTTGCGTTACGGACCATGTCGTTTGGACAGGTTGGCCCAAATAATTCGTCCAGCCTTGCGCATCGCCATCGTTAAAGTCATCGGTGAATGCTGGTGTACTTTCCGCAATAATATAAGAGGATGTCACCACATTCGACACCATTTCGCCTGCTTTTTCCGCGTATGCTTTGATGATCACATCGGATGTCACCACGATTGGTGAAGTATAGATGGGAGAAGATGCATTCGGCAGTGTGCCATCAAGCGTATATCGGATCGTTGCCCCTGCGGTTGGCGTTGTGAGCGCAACATGCTGTTCGCTGTTGTAAACACCAGCAGGTATATCGAACACTGGAGCAGCTGTCTCCGACGACGCATACTCTTTGACCTCGAGATTATCAAAGTTCGTAGTCCCCCACCATGTTCGAAGACCAATAGAACCAGTGGAAGTAATTTGTTTGCCGTCATTATCAACAAAGTCAATCTTCGGCGTAATCATATCATCGATAAACACTTGAATGTGATTGCCTACCGCGACAACTTTCATATGACCACTACTATAAGGATAGGAGACACTTGTCAATTCCTTATATTCGTTGCCGCCTGCACCAACAACTCTGGAGAGCATAAGCTTTTTGTCCACACGCAGTGCAGCGAAATAGCCATTATACCCATCAGCCACGTCACCAGTCGGCGAAGTGACTCGAAATAATAACCCCGATTGATCTGAGTTGATACCAGATACTTGGAGATCCGCTTCATAAACGAAATCTTTAAAATTAGTAGTTTGAAATACCGTCTTGGAACCTGGTGAACCCGTCGTTCTATACTGTTTCGATGCATTGACTGTCCAAGACCCTCTGTTCCCTGCATTCTCGGATCCATACGTTGTCCATCCGTCTGCAAGTCCATCATTAAAATCCTCCCTAAACACAGGCAATGGATCACCCGTTGCTGCGGATACAGACGCAGCAGGCAATAATGAAACTGTCATACATAACAGCAGCATATACGCCCAAGCTTGTCGAATCTGTTTGCGATGAAAAGCCATTACACGTTTCAACCGATTTCCTCCCTCTACAATCAACAATGTCATTCATGCTTATCCTTATTTTGACTGATGAACACTTTCATGTATTTAGATTATTTGGCATTCCTTTATACTTTTCCGACAATTCGCAAAAAAAGAGCCCAACCATCTCAATGATGGTTGGGCCGACTTGCTTACTATTGTGTGTGATAATACGACTGTCTCGTTTGAAGGCCTGCTCTCTATGCTTTCCAGGATTGACGCCAAACCTCTTGAGGAATTGGTGACTAAGATACGAGGCATCCCCAAACCCGCATGCAGAAGCGATTTCTGCAAGACCAACATTTCTTCTATTAACTGGAAAACATGTAGCTATTTAAACGAAATTTGCTCGAAAAATCGATATAACTGTAAAACATGTAGTTAAAAATGCCTTTTTTGTTCCGATCGCGTAAAACGGATTAAATTAGCTGTACGTTATCCATCTATTCAGCGCTAGATCGAGAAATCCAAAAATATAACTGTAGAAAATCCATCTATTTGTCCCTCAAACTTATAAATTCTCTCGTGCAAATAAAAAATGCCCGAGATTATCCCGAGCATTCCAAAACAAACGTACAATTGTGTTAGTGACTTCCTCAAACCGTCTCTTTCGACCCTTTTTTCACTAAAAGGAAGTAAGACAGCATCGCTGCAGCGCTTGTTGTTAAAATAATGACACCCAGCGGAACCGCCGTGTGTTCCCCAGCAATCCCAACTAGCGGAGAAACGACCGCTCCGAGTAAAAAGGGAACGACACCCATTAACGCGGCCGCGCTGCCTGCCATATGTCCCTGGCTCTCCATCGCAAGCGGAAAAGCTGCCGTCGATGTAATACCGATCGACGCTACAAAGAACACAAGCGGGATCACGAGTGCATATAACGGCCCATGGAATATTCCCACTAGCAAGACGGCAATGCTGGCTGCTCCAGCCATATATAAACCGAGCAACAAGAAGAATTGCTCCGACACACGATGAGCCATCCGACCGACCAACTGAGAACCGATAATCAAGGTAATTCCATTGGAACCGAATAACAATGCAAATACCGTAGGGGAAACCCCATAAATATTTTGATAAATAAATGGTGTGCCCGAGACGTAAGCGAATACCCCCGCGATCATGACCCCCTGCGCAAGCATATAACCCGTGAATGAGCGGTCGCGCAAAAGCGATCCATAATTGCGCAGTTGCTGAGCAAAATTACTAGGACTGCGGCGCTCCATAGGCAGCGTTTCTTTGAGACTCCATTTGGTCATGGCAAGGAGGAACATCCCCAGGAACGCTAATGCAACGAAGACGCCAACCCAGCTTGTTAGCGATAGAAAACCGCTTCCGGCTACAGGCGCCACAAGTGGGCCTAAGTTTCCGACAAGTAAGAGCAATGAGAAAAATTTGGTGAGTTCGTGGCCGCTAAACATGTCACGTGCAATTGCCCGAGAAATGACAATGCCCGCTGACGCAACAAACCCCTGCACAAGTCGTGCAAAGATCAGCAGCCATATACTCGGTGCGATCGCGCAAGCTATGGATGCCACAACATAGAGAGCCATGGAAATGAGCAGCGGTTTGCGCCTGCCGTAGACGTCACTGAGTGAGCCCATAACCACTTGGCCAACACCAAGTCCGAGTAAACAGGCGGTCAGGCTAAGCTGTACGAGGGATGCTGTTGTACCGAATTTCTCTACAATCTGTGGAAAGGCCGGTAAATACATATCAATGGTAAAAGGGCCAAGTGTCGAAAATAAACCGAGCAGCAGCGCTAGTCGAACGACATGCTGATTGTTCTTGTTTGTCATCTTATGAGTTTCTCCTATACTCCCATTCCATATCCGGAACTTTTCTCTGTATTTGGTTACACCATAACATAACTGTATTGTTTTTGACAACAGTTAATTGTGCGCATCGAAATGAAAAACAGACAACTGATCATTCATCAGTTGTCTGCTTCTTTCATTTTATAACTTGCTGCCAATCACCAGCACCAAGGATGAGTTCAACATGCCATTCATAGGAGGTTTTGGCTGCAATCCATTGCRCCGTCCCGTTATCGACGGCCATTTCAAGTGAATCGTAATAACCAATACTAGGCTCTAGTGCACACGTAACTCGATCATTGAACATCCCTTCGTCTATCCATACCCCAAGATAGGGAACCTTCTCAGGAGACACAGATACAAGTAGAAAGTTACCACTATCTTCACCTAGTAAGCCAGACCACCCTTCTGACACCGGTCCATTATAATAAAACTTTCGCCCATCACCCGTCACGACTGGGGAGAGCAGCGATACATCCTTCCAGGGATAGGAAGCGCCATTCTTCAAGGTATGACCCTCGTACACACAGAGCAACTCTTCCATCTCTGCTGGAAGAAGTATGCGTGTAGGCTCCGTGATGGCAAACTGCGGATGTGGCACCCACAGGAAGGGAATAGACTGGTCGCTCGTATTCTCAATCTGGTATGTCAGCCTTACTCGATCCCCAGCTGTGAACGATATTCGTCTCGTAAAGCAATATGGAAGCTGTGGACTCTTAACCAAGCAAATAATCTCGTTCTCTTCGATCGTATATGCCCAAGGGAGTGCCCATACTTCACCATGATCGGGCACATTCACACGCTTATCCAATTCCCACGGACATGCCGCAATCGTTGGAAAACATTCATCCCAGCCGCTCATATCCCAATCTGTGAAGGTAGAGCCGTATTCAGGTACTTGCAGTGCACGATCACCCGAATCCAGCATCCATTCCTTTTCGGTTGTTTTATTCACGATGGAGACCAATTTCCCTCCGAGTTTTGGGACTGTTTCTATACGGATCTGTTCACTCTCAAGGATGATCGATGTAAAGCCTTTATACAATCCCATTTGCACGTGTACGACACAGGGACTACTCATTCAATCCATCCACGATGAATCCGTGCACCCGTATGATTCGCTTCCATAAGAAGCGCTAAGTCAAATTGCTCCTTTGCCAGCTCCTTATGCCCCAAACCAAGATGCCCAAGCCCCATCATGTAACGGCAATGAACTTCATTACGGACATTCAAATTATCTTCGAACACGAGGAAGTCCGGTAAAGAAACCGCGAAATAATCGAATTTCACTTCATCAAATAGATGCTTTTCGGCATAATCAACCAATTTATTAAAGCGACGTTTAGCTTCTTTCTCATTACCTAATGCTAGCCAAGCCATCCCTTGATAGAAAATCATATCTGGCGGCTGATCATTGTAATACATCGCGCTGGCCGGCTCTTCTAATCCTTGCGATGCAATGCCGAAGCACTCCTGTGCAAGCTCAGTTTCATGTAATCTTAGATGTGCAAGGCCGAGATAGTAATACACATTGTTTTCTTGTGTTCCTGATAGTTTACCTTCTCCTAAATTATCTGGATAGACGAGCGCATGCCGCAATAAAGTGACCGCCTCTTTATAGCGATTCTCGGCCAATGCTTGTTTGGCTAGTTCAACTTGTGCAAATACATGTTGGCCAGTCACTTTGCCTTCCCCACCTTCCCAAGGGTGGAAACTACGTGCTTGGAGGGCTTGAACAGCTTGCTCATGGAAACCTTGTGCATTCAGTAGGGTAATATACTCGACATAGAGATCGTCGCGCTTGTTAACCAAAGCTTGATGTTCCCCAAGCTTTGCGCAGCGGATCTCTGCTGTGTATCCAAGTTTTTTGTACAATTGATCCAACTCGTAGAAAACACGTGCATCATCTTGTCTGCAAGCGAAAGCCGTCTCCATAGCCGTAAGGGCTGATGCTGCATCACCGCGCTTGTTGAAATAAGCGAGGGACAGATTGCGATGTACCGTTGGGAAATCATCTCGTATTGAACGTGATGCTTCCCAATGCGTAATTGCATCTTCGTGTCTTCGTTTATCGTAATACCAATTTCCCAGATAGTAATGCGCTTTGTCATCGGATGCATCGACTGCGATCACACTTAGCAGCACTTGTAAATCGAATAAGCTATTCGGGAAGCAGTAGTCTGATGCTGCCGTATTGCCAGCCTTACGATACAATGCTCCTCGTTCCGAATGACCAATTCGCTCATTCAGATAGCTCAATGTGTAAGCCAACATAGGATATACGTCTGACTGATTGTGATCTTCCACGACGCGGTCCAGCAATTCAATCGCTTCCTCAAACAATCCGCAATTCGCATAATCGGCTGCTACATTCAAATAATTATGGGCATCTCCGCGCATCAGTCGCACAAGCTCAGCTTTCACTTCGTTAGCTAGGGATTGGTCACCTAGACTGGAAAGCGTAAGGTATTTCTCATTAGCTGAACCGAAATCAGCGATATCAAGGGCCAATGTCTCTTGGGAGTAGACGAATGCTTCTTGTGTCCGTCCAAGCTTGCGAAGAAGCGCAGCTTTCAGATGGCGAGCTTTGTAATTGTGTGCGTTCCGTACCAGTGAACGTTCAACGAGTTCCAACGATTCTCCGTAAACACCTTTCTCACATGCAATTTGTGCAAGTGTGAAGAAACCAGCGTCCTGCCAAGCGGCAGACCATGTCGATTTATATAGCGCAGCAAAAGCTTCTTCCAAACGTCCTTGAAGCTTAAGCGAAACACCTAACTGATAGAGAGCTTCACTGTCATAAGGATTCGGGTTCCGCCACGTGAGCGACTTCACCGCTGTACGGAAATGAGCTTCTGCTTCCGTAAATAAACCGCGGCGGAGTAACAGTGTTCCGTAGGCGACATTAATTCGGCTGTCGCTTGGGTCACGTTTTAATCCTTCCAAGTAATAAGCCTCAGGCTCGAACGTTGCATGGCGATACTGTTCCAGATGCAGCCCAGCCAAATATAGCTGCTCATTCGTTTGCAACTCTTCCGGAGACTGCAGCGGCTTAGCTGCATCGGGCACTTGCTCAATGGATGGTTTCGCAGGCTGATAAGCAATCAGCAAGGTGCCATTGGCGTCCCGAACTGTCAGTTTCAAGTCGTGTGGTTGATCGTTGCCATCCAGTGTAATCACGGACTTGAACGTTTGCGTTGGGGATAGCTCGGCAACTTCCTTCAAATATGTGCGGCCACGGCCTTTCAGTTCCACGACAGCGCCCTCAAATAGGGAAGTCGCATAAGCAAGCACAGTCGCTTCGCCTGTCTTGTCATCAACTTCTAAGTTGATGGCCGCATCGATGGATGCATTTTTCACGACACCGATATTTTTGTAAGGCATGAAATATTGCTTGAATGATTTCTCTTCATACGGCTGAAGCCACGTGAAATCAGGTTGATTGTCTGTGTAAACACCTGTCATCAATTCGATGTAAGGGCCATCTTCATCGGTTAGATTGCGATCCCATGCTTGGCCGAACTCGCCATTCCCCCATGTCCATTGCTTTTTCCCAGGTGAAACATGATGATTCGCTACGTGAAGCAAGCCTGCCCCAACACCATGATCATAACCGCCGACGAAGTTATAGTCGGATTTATAAGCCATATAGGAGGTCGGCACCGGAATATTTTTATAGCGTGAAATATCAACGCCAGCCGAGTAGTCCATTTTGTAATACGTTCCTGTCGCGATTGGAAATCTAGATACATCCCGTTTACCATGGTCGAACACCGCAGTTACATCTGGAGGAAATACCGATTGCGTATGCTCATTCACCGCTACCGCCGGGTTAGCCCACCATAGGAATGTCTGTGGTTCCGGCGTTCGATTGTACAGCTGAGCTGATATTTCCAGATACGCTTTGCCCGGATAGAGGGTGAAACCCGCTGTAACTTTCGTTCCATACATCCGATCAATTTCACTAACCCAAACGGTCGCGCTGCCATCTTCATTTTCGGTTAGCTTATACTCAACTGGACCATACGTATTCGGACGGTGATGCTGAGGCCAGTTAAACTCGATACCGCCTGAAATCCATGGTCCTGCCAGGCCAACCAAGGCCGGCTTGATCACGCGATTGTAATAGACGAAATCGTAATCATTCGTTTTATCTAGGGCACGGTAAATGCGTCCGCCAAGTTCAGGCATGATCTCAATGCGAACATATTCGTTTTCCAACATCACCATTTGATAGGGTTGTGGTTTCTTCTCATCTTCAATTTTATCGATAACCGGATGCGGATACACCTTACCCGAACTTCCTTGATAGACACGTTTCTCTAGGAACATGGGATTGCGATCTGGCTCTCCGATAGCATAAGTCGGAATCGACGTTGTTTCTTCCCAAATGCGAACTTTCTGACTCAACATGATCACTCCTTTATCTTATTGTCTCTACTTTACCCTGACAGAAGCCAATCGCCAATTGACAAAATGCTTAATGTAATGGATTATATTCTTATTTACTTGAAGGAAGTGATGGAAACTGGATACCACTAGAAAACCTGAAGGATTTAAAGAAGAGAAATTATTTATTCTCCCCGATTACATGCAGACGGAACTAAACCGTTCAGAATTGACACGCGATTTATTTATAAGCGATATTGGATTTTTCCCCCAAGCACAGCATCATTATCGAGAACGGCCCGAAGGCAGTGATGCCCATATCTTCATTTTTTGCTCAGACGGAGAAGGCTGGATCGAGTTGGATCAACAACGAACAATCGCTTTGACTCAAAATCATTTAGCCGTTATTCCGGCCAAAACGCCGCATCGCTACGGAGCATCCTCGCATGCACCATGGAGTATTTACTGGTTTCATCTGCGTGGCGACCATGTTACTTCTTTCATACGTATGTATGGGATGGATGCAGGTCCACTTCATTTACCGATTGGCGCCATGAGCGAATTTAAGGATGTATTTGATAAGTGTTATGCTCTTCTCTCTGACAAAACCTATTCGTTGCCCATCCACACGCACGTATCACAGTCCATTCGGCAGCTGATTAGCGGCATAGGCATCAGCGCAGGTGGTACGGCCAAAGACAAAAAAAGAGAGCAGTATCTCGAACTCGCCATCCGCTACATGAGCGATCGTCTGGAGGATTCGATTAAGCTCCCTGAATTGGCCAAGCATACGGGCTTGTCGAAACAGCATCTCATTTTGTTATTTAATGAAGAGACCGGATTCCCTCCGATTGAGTACTTCTTGCGTCTAAAAATTCAGAAGGCTGCCCAATTACTTAGTTTAACGGGTCTGACGATCAAAGAAGTTGCTGCAACCATTGGGATCACAGATCCTTATTATTTTTCGAGATTATTTAAGAAAATGACGGGTACTTCACCTAGTGCTTATCGGAACGTTCCGAAGGGGTAGTGTCTTTTTCCATAGAGAAATGAAGCTTAATCGCCTTACTCACATCCTTACTTATCCATTGAGCAAGTCGATAGTTGCCATTGCGATTCGGCATCAACCCCGGTAGAAGCTCTAGCTCAACATCGTCTGATTCACCAACAGGCTGAATCACATAACGTGAATTCGCATAGGAGACAACCAGCTTATTCCCCTCTACGCGAATGGTACTCTCATCCGTTCCGTTGGATACGAGTACTGGAACCGTGACGCCAATGGCGGATAACGGCATGTCTTCCGCTGCTTCAACAGACCACTCGGTTGTGACACCTTCGACAGCAATGCAATACGATTCCGTGATCGCCGCTAGGCCCTCGACACCGGGTCTTGGCATTAAATCTGCTATGGCTCGCTTATACGCAGGATGAAGATCATCACCAGGTGTACGCAGATCCATCTCGTTTAAGAGTTGAAGTCCTGTTGCGGCATAATGGACTTGGAAAGACAAAGCAGCAGAGTCTGCTTGAACATTTGCCAGATTGGCTTGCCAATGCATCTCCTCAGGTTTGGTTGGCACCCCGTCCTTATCCAAGGAGGCAAAAGCTTCATGCTTTCTTCTGCCAAAGCCTGCTAACCTATGCCAGACGCCGTGCCCATCCCTCCAAGTCAGACCAATAGCTGCTGGTRTATGCGGACGCGGAATGACTTGCTTAGCCACAAAATAATTCAAGTGCACATTTCCGCTGAGCCCAGGTATCCCCATCGAAAGTGCCGATTCATCTGGGAAATCCGCTTTGTGCAAGCGAACCCAGCCGGTTGCATCATGCCCCATTTGTGCAGACGTATCCATGACAACATGATAACTGCCTTGTTGCGGTCCTGTTGTTGCATAGATCCGATGAAAAGACTCGATCGGTACCACATAGCCGCCTAAATCCGCAGGCGTTGCCTGTTCCCGTATGCTTTCGTCAGCTCTTTCGAAGCATGAAGCAGCAATTTGAGCCGCATATAAGCTGTACGTCGAATAATAGGCGTAAAATTCCCAACCATTTCGAAGCTCGCTAGCGAACCGATTCTTCAACAACCGGAATTCTACGGGATCTTCGATCCAGCGCAGAATCGATTGCATCGCTTTCCGTGCAGCACGCTTGAAGGTCCCAGCCCATGCGAGATCTCCTTCCTTCGCATAGCGCGCAGCCTCACGTTCACAGAGATAGGCATAGGTCAAATCATTCCAAATGATTTGGTTACTCCTGCCTCCAGAGCTTGTCCCTCCTGTTGTCGATTGCATAAACAACATCGTTTGGGCACCTTTGCGCAGCTGCGAATCTAGGAATTCCTTCCATTCCCCGTCATATCCGGCATTTAGTAGTCCGCTAAGCTGTTGGCGTGCCGCCAAATCATAGGCAGCAGGTAGATTCGGATCGCGATAGAGCCCTTCCCGCGTGAACCGCGTCATTTGCGGTTTCAAATACTTGTCGATGAAAGCTATAGAATCCGTTAATCCTTCACGATACCTCATCATTTCGCCATGCATCGCATAGGTCGCCCAGTTGCGGATGGAGCGAATATCCGGAAAATTCCGAACCGTTTGACAATAAAAGGACTCAGGCTCAACCTTAGACAAATTCATTTTCCAAGCATCGCTTCTCTTCGTTTCCACCATCGGCGTCAGTAATTGATAAGCCCGAACCAGCATATAGGTCGTGAAATCAGCGTGGTCGTCCGGAACTCTATTCTCCCCTAAACAAGTGCAAGCCCAATCCATTGCGAGCAAAATTAGATCTTGCAAATCCTTACAACGATCATTCGCGAGTAGAATCGCCCCAGCTTTGGCAAAAGAAGCGGTCGCAAACTCATGCTCTTTCCCATCGCTAGGATCTAATATTCCTCCGTTTTCATTTTGAAATGGAAAGAATTGACGAACTCGCGCTTCAGCGAAATCCAGATAGATGTCACGAGATAACCCAGTTACTACACAATTATCGTGCTTACACTCTTGTTGAAACTTATCAATGTGAGGTTGAATCGGGTTTAATCCCTTTAAACTTTCTAGATAATCCATTTCATCTGCGCTAAACATGCTGCACCCCCAGGTCATCGTTAATCTTCTCTGATTTCGAATCGAAACTGGACCGTCATTTCCAGTTCCACTTGCTTGCGATCCAACACAATCCGGTAAAATGGCATACCCGATTTGTAGTGAGAGTCTACCAGGAGATGCTCGATTTCAAGATTCCACTGCTCAGGATCGTAGATGAGTGTCACGGCATTCATTTGCAGCCGGCCGTTTCCTGTCTCTTGAGGCTCTAGAGAGCTGATGAAAACCTCTTGAAACGCAGCTGATGCTTTATTCAAAACAACGTGATCCGTTATGAGCAATTGGGGGATCTCATCCAATGGACGTTTCCACACAAACTCTCGCGTGAGGCGCTCCAATGCAACGCAGTCGTAAGCTTTCGTCAAATCAAGAGTTACTTCTAGTTCATCTTCTGAGATTTGCTGGTGCAGGATCTCTGACCTGTATGACTTGCCAAATCCTTGTCTGCAGCCATCTACAATGGGTACGGAATGCCCATGAGAACCTGCGTTGATCATCTCGTACCTAATCTTGGGTTGAAAATATTGTCTGGTATAGCGTCCTAGTCCTAAATCAGCCAGCACATTCTGACCATTCACATGTAAAATAAAGTGCCCCAGATCGTTATGATTGTGTGGCTCTTCATTATGTCCACCTTTAGCAGCAAATGCTGTAATCCCGCCATACGCATGCTTAACTTTCGAAATAACCCATTGATTTCCTGTGAAAATTTGTTCCTGAATCCTGTCGCTATCATCTTCGGCGTGCATAATTTCCGAACCCAATGACCATAGCATCCCTCTCGTTACATCAAGCCAATTACCCGGAACAGGTTTCATTCGGTATTCGTCTGTAGGAAGCTGCAGATTGGGTACATATTGCTGTAAGCGCTGAATAAGTCCTGGATTCAAGGTGACCTCCTCGGCCGAATCCGAGAAATTGACGACTTTCCCCGCTGTTAGCATACAAAATTGCGGAAACTGTGAGATCGCTGCAACCTTCTCATCGCTGAGAAGAGAAATGCGCCCATGGGTTCGTTCCTTTAACAATTCTGCAAAATAAACAAAGTGTGAAAACCCATATTGCCAATAGGCTGGCCCCTCTGGTGTTGCACCCTGCTCATCAAATCCAGAAAAGTAATTCCGCAGAACCCCGATCACACGCCAAAGCATGCCAGCCAGCATCTCACTATCTTCGATCATGTAAATGGCCGTTGCCCCTATACTTGAGGAGCATACCGCTGGCCAATTGTTTGTTTTCAATTCCCAGTTTTGAGGTGTGGGGTCATTGAAGTACACGTTGAAAATCCTCTTTTCAATCTCCTCGTTCACCCGATGAATGATCCAGGGATGCAAACGATCTTGAAGCAAATGAACTGTTTCCGCCAACGTGAATGCGGTCATCCCAGCAAGAAGGTCTACTGTTTCACGAGGTGGAACAGGTTGATCCCAGATACCGTTCGGATATTCATTCACGTATAGTCCCACATGAGCTGGTATTACCCACGTGTATTCGTTGCATACGTTCCAGATCGCGTTCTCTAGTCCTGACTTCCATTTCGGATTATCTTCTGTCATCGCAAGCGTGCTGAAAGTATGAACACCCGCATACAACTGTTCGAAAACATTCTGATATGTCGCTCGATCTCCCGTATCACCAAATAAAGTGAACTCCGTAAAAAGCGGGGCTCGAACGGGATTTTCAATGAGATGTTCTGCTCTCTTTTCTAAGGAAAGCCAGAAATCCGAGTAGTTGTCATCTTTCCGGATCCGACGCCAATTCTCAGGATCAGTTGCTTCTGAATAAAGGGTACGTGGTAAATGCTGCGTTTCCTCTAATGCATTCTTTAGCTGACGAAAGGTTAATTGTTGGAGCATATTTATTTCCCTCGCTTTCCTAATAGAAAAGAGCCATTGCTGACAATTGCAATGACTCCATATACGTTGGTTATCTATACATTAATTTTACGAAACTGGGCGAGGTATGAATAGGGAGTCAATTTAAAGATAAAGCTAATAAATTGCTCTCGTGAAAGAGATTGGATATGAAAAGCAATTAAAGTTACTTTTTTCAACTTATGAAAAAAAGAAGGCACTCCTTGTGAGAGTGCCCTCCTTGGCTTCGTTCGATATACCTATTCAATCGCTTGTGTTGCTACTAATAAGTTATACAGGACTTGAGCAGCTTCGGCACGAGTCGTGATGCCTTGCGGATCGAATTTGTCCGCTGAGCGACCTTGAATCAAGTTAAGGGACAATGCCGTTTTCACAAATTCAACCGCCCATAGTGATACTTGATCCACATCTGAGAAAGAGTGAGTGGCTGTACCAACAGCTTTACCCTTCTTAAACTCGTATGCTCTGAGAAGCAAAGTAACCATTTCCTCACGAGTAATTTGCGCATTTGCGTCAAACAATGTGGCGCTCTTACCTTGGACAATACCTGCCTTCACGGCAATGGATACCGCATCAGCATACCATTCGCCTGATTTCACATCGGTAAATGTCATTTCGCCTTTTTCCGTAAGTTTCAAAGCTCTAACCAGAAGCACTGTGAATTCAGCACGAGTTACACTGCGTCCTGGTTCGAAGGTCGTAGCACTTGTACCGGTCAAGATTTGCTTCGCTGCAAGTTCCTTGATTACGTTGGAAGCCCAGTGTCCAGATGGCACATCCGTGAATGTCTTCGTAACTTCAAGAAGAGCATATTTACTAAAGTGGTTGATTTCGGCCGTGATGACACCATGGTTTACTTTGCCTCCGACATACACGAGTTTACCGTCATTCGCCAGATAGTAGATACCTGCCAATTTCGGATTCATCGAAGGACTAATCTTGAACTCAAGCTTGATCGGTTTATCAAATTTCGAAAGATTGATTGTTTTCCCGTCAGCTGTTTGAATAGATAAATTGAATTCAAACACATCACCGAATAGTTTATTTACTGTATTCGCAGACTGACTACTTTTGTTAATAAGTTCTTTCGCATCCGCAATGGATAGCGGGCTCATCTTCAGTGAAATGGTACCACCTTTTAACTCATCCGCGGAAAGTGTTCTTGTTAGTTGCTTTAGCACCTCGGATGGAATAGATAGGGTCAACGCATCTGATTTGATATCCAAATTGTTACGCTGAATTAGGTCAGCCGTATTCCCCGGAAGTTTGATCTCCGTCGTGTTAGCAGGAATCTCGACCGTTGTTCTTCCGTTTTCGCTTTTCGTTAATTGGCCAGGATCAATGATGACAGTACCMTCAGGTGTTGGTACTGGTACTGGTGTTGGTGGTATAGAACCACCCGATTCATTATTCGGTACTGACTTGAACGTAACATGAATCGTATGATTGCTTGTCACATTGGCAAACGTGTATGTATTGCCTGTTACCGTTTCACTTGCATTGTCTACAATCAATGTGTCGATCAAATAACCACTATCTGGTATGAATGTGAAAGTTGCGTATGTTCCTTCCGTTACAGTTACATCGCCCATGATGGCACCACCGATACCTGCAGTAGCCATGATCGTATAAATATTTGGTGGAACTTCCATGACATTGATGTGAATCTCTGCACCAGTGTTCGCAAAACGGTTTCCATCGAAACCATTCCAAGTAAATACATCTGTTCCTACATAATCAGTAGTTGGGCTATAAGTAATGTTGGCAAAATCGCTTGCGAGAATCACTTGATCTGCCACTACATCTGTGCCGCTTAATTTCAGTGCACCATGGGTTGGCAGTGTAAGAATCTTGACACTAACCAAGGCATCACCATCAAAGTCACTGAAGCCAAAGTTTGTAGCCATAAAATAAACGGCTGTGTTTACAGTAGCTGTAAGCGTTGTGTTAGAAACGATTGGTAGCTTATWCAATGAAATAGATACGGTTTTGGTAACCGCATTTCCCAGATTGATACCATCATAGCCTACAATACTCACGCCACGAGATCCAACACTTGGGGTTGTTAAATTGTTTTTGTACTGCACGGCTTGCAAAGCTGCCTGCCATTGCGCAGCAGTTGCACCACCTGCAGAAGTAAGTGTAAGAATACCTGTGGTTGCATCGTAGCTGCCTGCAATATCGCCCATTGTGCTAGGCGCATTGGTAAGCTGCAGTACATCTTCTGTGCCCTTGAAGCCATCCACGATGCTTACCATTACTTTCGCAGTATCAGGAATAGCAGCGGTATCTAGATCTTTAAATGAGATAGCACTGTCAATAGCTACACCCGTTGTATCCGCAAAGTATGTGGTCGCATTAGCTGATGGTGTGATCACAGGCCCCATCGTGTCATTTGTGGTTGTTATGGCCACATTATCCCAATAAGAAGTTAAAGATTTGGACAATGCATCCTGCCAGAAATCACCAATAGCTATGACATCAGGCTCTAACGATGTCAGTGTCTCTGTACGTACGAACTGATTGTCAATATAAATTTTAACTTTACCAGTTTCAGTAAAGTCATACTTCATCTGATGCCATCCTGTTGTTCTAGAAATCGTAGTCGCAGCAAACGCACCATTTGTTCCTCCTGCAGCAACTGGCTGGGCTGCACGTACGGCATATTTGGTTTGTGAACCTGCTGATGGAGACTTAAAGTAGGGTCCAACATACCAACTATTCTTATTAGAAGCATCAGTACTAGATGACTTTACATTTAAAACCTGATTAAGAGTTCCAGCAGTAGAATCGTCATATAGCCAAGCTGTAACCACCTTGCCATAAACCCCGCCAAAATCGCCAGTCTTAATAATAGCATTAATATTTCCGTCATTATTAGATGTAAAAGCTCCTAAAGAAGCATAGCTTTGATAGCCGTCGTAGCTTTTGACTTTCGTGGTATCTGGTATCGCATTCGGATTATATTGCGTCCAAGTACCAAGCTTAGTTGGGGATACGGATGTATCCGCTTTGATATTCTCGAAGTTCTCAAAAAAGGATGTCTGGATTACATTCACAAAAAATGTCTTTGTGATGACTGTAGCACCATCCGTTACCTTAACGGTCATAGTGGACAAACCAACAGGAAGCGAACCACCAGTTGTAAATGGCTGATTTGTACCAAGGGCATTTGTCACGCTCAAAGTAACCTGTGGATTAATTCCACCTCTGATTAATGGTGAGAAAGTCACAGCGGCACTAGTATCTGTTATGGAGGCTGTTCCCACTGTTAAGTTGTTTGGTACAGTGACGTCCAACGGTCCTTTGAGAGTGGTTGTGTCCACAACATTCACATTATCAAAGTTACCTGTACTGTTTTCCCCAGTGAAAAAGTCTCCCAACGCAATGGTGTTAAAAGAAATAGCTTTGTTGGAATACCCTACCCATACTTGATCAATATACATATCCACACCAGTACCGGATGAATAATCAAATGTATGCTTATGCCAACCTAATGTACGAGTAACGGTTGACGTTTGCCACGCACCAGTGCCAAGTGTAGTTGAGTAATTCGTTGCAGAATTTGCTGTGTGGATACCTGCGCCATACATATTAGCAATCTTATCAAAGTTTGTTGCACCACTGCTGTCAACATGTGCAATAAGGCTCTTATTGCCTGCCGCCATGTCGTCATAGAAATCTACTGTTGCAACCTTTGCATAGGATGAGCTTAATACTCTATAGACTGCATTTTTGTCTACAGAGCCATCTAGTTTAAAGCTAAAGTTACCCTCTGACTTAATCGTTGAATCGAGAAGAGGCGTACCCAAGCCCCACTTCCAGTTAGCAGGATGCCATGAATCTTCAAAGCCATTAAAGTATGTGCTGCCCGGTGGATAGACAGGCGTGTAAGCTGAATCCTCTGATAATCCCAACTCATCAATGTAGCCTCTTAAAGTGTTGGTACCACTTTTTTTCACATAGTAAGTCAAACTGGTATCATTCGGTCCAGTTGTAAAACTAATACTATGTGTAGGGCGGGCTGTCGCACCAGCGACACCAAAGGTTGAAGCCGTTGCTTGCTTTACAGGTGGATTCGTTGCAAGCCCAGTAATCCCTAATTCAAGATAGTCTGAAGCTGCTGCTGGCGATTGTTTAAATACGATGAAGTCCATAAACATACAAGTACGTGCCAAAGCCGTTGGGTTTGTGTTTATAAACTTCAAGTAAATATCCGCTGTTGTACCGCCTGCAGGTAGGTTTGCCAGCGTATTTATAGCCCTATAGCCCCAACCTACATTACTACCCAGTGTCTGTGAAGCCATCAACACGCCACCTGCCGCTGGGTCACCCTTATACATCTCTATCTTACCAGTAGAGTTTTCAGAAGCAGTACCAAACATTACTTTGTCTACACCAGTTGCAAACTCAACATCTGGGAATTTTAGTGTAACAGATGAACCTGAAATAAATGCGCCTTCTGAATTACGGAAACTAAAAGAATCAGGAGCGGTTGCTGGTGTGACTGGAATTGCATCTGAATAGTATCTACGTTCACCCATTACCTTACCCCAAAGCGAGGCTGTGTACTTGGTGTTTGGCTTTACAGTAACTGTTTGGGAAATCTGTTCGTTATTTTTTAGGACTGCACCTGTGTAGCCATCTTTTATAAGCATACCTTGTGCTTTTTGTCCACCGTTTCTAAAATCCCATGCGTTATGTGTAATGATGGATGGAGAACCTATGGTAGTCCAATTAGCCAATCCGTCCACAAAACCGCCGTTCTTTAGCAGCTGTTGATAAGGTAATTTCTTCAACTGGAACGTTGGRTTAATATTTGAAGCATTCGCCATGTCATAGCCAGCAGTCCAAACTGCTCCCGGCTGAACTGCGCCTTGTACAGCAAAACCCGTCGTGTGTCCATCTGTTACACCTGGAATTTCGATGCTTCGATACTGCTCTGGTGTTTTCAGTCTGAAATCGCCATTGGCTGGGTCTACAAAAATTGCACCAATAACAGCATTCGCACCCGTAGTATTATACTGCTCAACTGCTCCATTGGCCGATTGGGAGGCAAATGCGCCACCAAAGATGTTGCCAATGATTACCGTTCCAAAAGTTTCAAGTTGATCATTAGTGTCGCCCCAAGAGCTAAAACTATTGTCTTTTGAGTTGTGAATTGTATTGTTTAGAATCGTCATACGCTCGTTAGGCGTATTAAAAAGCATAGCAACTTTCGTGTTGTAGATAATGTTGTCATAAACTTTTAAGTTTCCAGACACGTTATCAGGATAGATCCCCTCTACGTTTGCCGAGTTAGGTACATCATAAAGAATATTGTGGTGAATTTCTGAACCATCAAAGTCATGGTTTACAAGGTAAATGATACCGCCATCGTAGGAAATCTTCATCGTATCATGCATCTTGTTGTACTGAATGACGGAGTTTTGGAACTTACCGCCAATAGCTGCACGACCCACGTTATAGATTTCGTTGTGGCTAACCAGCTGATTGTAGCCATAGATTCCTACACCATCTTGATAATAACCAAAAAGGTCAACATCGTGAATGTTGTTGTTGATTACCTTGTTGTCATGCCCCAACATTTTGATGCCGTAACCATACATGTCTTTGATTTCACAATCACGTACCGTGTTGTTATAGCCATCTAACTCAAACGATTTTGTAAGTCCGTCTGTTAGCACACTCATTGTAAAAAGTTTGTTATAGGAATCTACTTTTTCGATAACAGCACCTTTGAATGTGTTGTCATGAGAGTTTTTAAAGTTCACTCCCGCAGAACGAATGTTAATACCTTGAATGGTAATATTTGAAAGCCCCTCTAAGTCAAAAACATTCTCTCTGTTTTTAAACTCAACTTGACCGCTACTTGGGTTAATAACCGAAGCGGAAGCATCTGTAAAGTACACATACAACTTACCGGTAGCAACATCTTTATACCACACTGCTGCGTTCGATGGTTTTGTAGCTGCGCCCGCAATAAGCTTAAGTGCTTGATAGCTGTTAGAAAGATACATACCACTTGCTACACCAAATGATTTTGGTGTGTATCCAGATAACGGCCATTTAAAGGTGATTTTATCTGCTGTATTGCTAAGAACTTCACCGGTCTGTGCAGAGAATCCATTGTTTGACGATGCATAAACGAGTGCACCTGTCCATGCATTCGTTGTCATGCCAGTAAATCGACGTACATACTCGTTGTCATACGTTAAAAATTGTCCGTCTGCATTCACAGTACCCGATGGGTCAACGTCTACATTTGTAGCACTCACAAATTTTCCATACTTTGACTTGACTAAGAGTTCACTGTCTTTTATATATGGAAATCTTGCTGGGCTCATGGATACAGGGTTACCAGTCGAATCCGTAAAAAATGCAATGTTGCCATTACCGCTATCAAAATTCCAAGATACATTAGCCTCAAAAATGCCAGCATCTGCGGTTTCTGTCCATCCTGCCACCAAGTCGCCTCCGGACATGATCACTTTTTCACCGCCGTAGTTCTTGAATGTTACATTGTCACTTGCAGGTGTAACCGTCTCACGATAAATGCCAGTCCTAATCTCGACGGTGTCACCGCTAGTTGCCACAGTAGCGGCTTTTTGGATGGTCTTAAACGGTGCAGCTAAAGAACCATTGTTATTGTCGTTTCCATTTGTACCATCAACGAAGTAACTTGCTGCAGCTGCAGCAAATGTTTGTACCGGCATCGATAGAATAGGCGCGCAAATCATTAGAATCGCTACCAATAGGGCTATCATTCTGCGCGATTTTGTAAACGCTGTCATTCGGGGACCTCCTAAAATAAAATCGATTTTTGAGTAAGAGAAAGAGAGCCATTGCAATAAAACAATGGCTCTTTTCTTCACATCAATTTCCTACAACCTATTTCTTCGTTTTCAAGAATTCATCCACTTGCTTTTGTAGTTCAGCTGTAATTTTATCTGAACCTGCCTTTTTCATTTTGTCAATAAATTCCTTGTATTTCGCATCAGAATCAGGAACAGCGCCGGTTTCAAGAATTTGTGTTGCTCCCGAACCCGCATATTCTTTTACAACAGCCTGAATCTGAGCAAGCTCCGTTTTAATTGGATCCAGATTAGGTTTATATCCTAGTAATGGAGAAATTGTTGCACCTGCATTGGTATCTTGCCWAATTTTCGTGAAATTTTCTGGATTTGCTTGTGTTTCGAAACTATTAGCTGTATTACCAGAAGCCCAGTTCCATTGACCATATTTCGCATCTGGAGTCCCTTGACCTGAGTAACCGATAGTTTCAATTTTAGTATCAGAAATCTTCTTGTAATGCTTGCCTTCAATCCCCCATACAAGAAGGTTATATAAATCTTTTCCTTTCTGCGAATCTAATAGGTTTAGAAGCTGCATCGCACGTTCTGGATTTTTAGACGTTCTAGGAATAGCTAAGTTAGTTGAATCAGACAAGTTGGAGATCACATACTTCTCTTCCATAGGAATGACCTGAACGGGGAATCCATATCGTGTACTATCAATCTTGGATTGATCTTCAATGCTGCCTACCATCGTATGGAACCAAGCAATATTTCCGTCTGACTTGCCTTCATCTTGACGTTGATTTTGCATGCTCAAGATATCTTTACGAATGTACCCTTTGGCATACCAATCCGTCATCGTTTTGATAAACAACTGCTCTTGCTCGGTTTCATAAATATTGACTACCTTTAAACTTTTCGGGTCTTTCAAATCACCAGCTAATTTGAATGGTGCAGTTAACATATTGTGATGCTGCATTCCTGGAAGATTCGCTGTGCTAAAGCCTTTGCGTAATTGGTTGTTTTGCTTCAACTTCTCAAGATAATTTTCAATAACAGCTAAAGATTCTTTGGAAACTGGCCCATATTTATAAAAGGTTTCCTGCGCAAGCTTCGGATCGATATATCCTTTATCGATAAACTCTTTCGGTACACGCAGCGTTGGACGATTATCTACAGCTTGTTGATAATTTGGAATCGCATACAATTTACCATTCACACGGGCACGGTCCAACACCCAAGCAGGAATCTCTTTTTTGAGATCAGGTGCGAATTTATCAACCAAGGCATCTAGCTCCAAATAAGAACCTTTGTTGACTTCACCTGGATAATCCAAGACATAACCTGTCCAAGCAATGTCAATTGGTTCTGCCGCTGCCGCCATTAACTTCCATTTATCTGCATATGCCGTGTTAACAATGGGTTCAAATTCTACCTTTGTATTTGGCAATAGCGTAGCCAACTTCTTGTTAAACTCATCCCAAACCTCTTGCGAATCCGCTTGTTTCCCTGAACCAAACGTGACAAACTTTAATGTCACCTGCTTTGGTGCTTCTGAGGCTGCAGCACTTGCTGTTGCCTTAGTCGTGGTGGTTGGTGAGTCTGTGCTCGTTTTACTACATCCGGTTATAAGTAAAGCCGTTGTCATACTTAGAACAATCGTCTTGCTAAACACACTTTTAAGCGTCTTCATATTTCTTTTATCCCCTTTCAATCTGCTCAAATAGTATATTATACAACTCCGAAGCCAAGCAACAACCTCGGAATTGGTATAAACATGTAATTATCCTTTTACAGCTCCAACTGTAAGACCTTTAGAGAAATATTTTTGAAAAAACGGGAAAACAAGCAGTAATGGACCCGCAGCCACAATGGCCATTGCAAAGCGAATGGATTCAGATGGAAGTTTATATAAATTCACATTTTCCATCGTTAAATTGTAAGTCATCGCATTCTTGAGGAAATCGATTTCCATTAAAATTCGTTGCAACAGAAATTGCAGCGTGTAGAGCTTCTCATCACGAATATAAATTAAGGAAGTAAACCAATCATTCCATTTATCTAATAATACGAATAGCCCGATGGTTGCAAGTGCTGGTTTAGATAACGGGAGTATAATTTGCCAATAAACTCGAAATTCACTAGCGCCATCCATTTTTGCTGATTCGACCAGAGCATCAGGCAAACCTTGAAAAAATGTGCGTAAAATAATGATATAAAAGGCATTTGCAAGTGTCGGAAGTATATACACAAAGATCGTGTTATTCAGATGAAGATACTGTGTGATGAGAATGTAACTCGGAATAAGACCGCCACCGAATAGCAACGTGAAGAAAATAAACATCACAATCGGTTTACGAAGCTTAAAGTTTTTGCGAGAAAGCGCATATGCACAAGTGGACATCACAATCAATCCACAGAACATACCTCCCACTGCCTGAACAGATGTTGTTAGATACGCGTATAAAATTTGGTCCGGCTTACCGAATATGAGTTTGTATGCGGTAAGATCAAACTGCATCGGAATTAACTTATACCCATACTGCAACAATGATTCCTCGTTAGAGAAAGAGACGGCGATAACGAGTAGAAACGGTATGATAAATGCTAAACTAAATAATACCAAGATGACATGAATGAATTTATTGCCTAAATTAGCAGAGAATGACTTAGACATTCTTGGCGCCTCCTTCTTACTTTTTTCGAACACATTAGAATAACGAATTCTCAGGTCTTATTTTAGTTACAATCCAATTACTAATGACGATTAAAATCAATCCAACAACCGATTGGAACAATCCTACTGCGGCCGATATGCCAAAGTCCCCAGCACGTAATCCTCGATAAACGTACGTATCAATGACATCCGTTGTTGGATATAACACCCCGATATCCCTAGGAATTTGATAAAATAACCCAAAGTCTCCTCTGAACAGATTACCAATTGCCAGAATAATGATGATGGTCAACACTGGGGCAAGCGATGGAAGTGAAATGGCGAAAATTTGTCTCATTCTTCCTGCCCCGTCAATTTTGGCAGCTTCAAACAATTCCGGATCAACGCTCATCAAGGCAGCGTAATAGATAATGGAGCTTAATCCAACAGTCTTCCAAATTTCAACCGATACGATGATGTAAGGCCAATACTTGGCATTCGAGTACACATCAATCGATTCGAATCCGAAGAAATGCAGCAATTGATTGAAATAACCTAATGTAGGATTGAATAGCGCGTAGGTCATGTATCCGACTAATACCCATGATAGAAATTTCGGCATAATCATCGATGTTTGATAGAATTTCAATGCCAATTTCCCACGAATCTCGAACAGCAAAAGCGCCACTGAAACGGCCGCAATATTACCCAATACGATAAATATAGCCGCATAGCTTACTGTATTTCTTGTAATCCGCCAAGCATCCATGGAGGTAAAGAAGTATTCAAAATTTTTGAACCCGACCCAAGAACTCCCTAGAATGCCTTCGCTATACTTGTAATCTTTAAAGGCAAGTATGATCCCGAACATCGGGGTATAGTGGAAAATCAAGTAATAGAGAATCGCTGGCAATGTTAGAGCAAATAAAGCTATATTTTCTCTAACTAATCTTTTAAAGGAATTACTTCTGAGTGGCTTAGTGTTTACTTTACTTTTTGTTTCATCCGATAGGTTATTTATGACTGTCTCTCTCATCCTGCGCTCCCCCTTTGCTTTAATTTAATTCTACGAAATAGGGGTATAATTGAATAGGGAGCCAAATTAAACAAACGGTTAGCAAATTGTGCAAATCACGGGGATAAAGTTACTGAATGCAAGTAAGGTTACTTATTTCAACCAATACAGTGAAAGAACCTAGAAATACTCCAAATTCGAGCTGCCTTTGAGCTATAATGAGGTAAGCGATAAGAAATGCATACAGCGAGAGGATGGCGTACTATGTACAAACTTGTGCTAGTTGATGACGAAGAGATTGTACGCAGAGGATTAAGATATTTCCTAGATTGGGAATCACTTGGGTTTCAAATCGTAGCTGATTTCGAGGACGGTAAAGA
>NZ_JBFTPF010000064.1:0-29609 GCF_056398345.1 Paenibacillus sp. 01T442 | reverse complement strand
ACTGGAGGTACAGGAGCAACTGGTGCAACAGGACCTACTGGGCCGACTGGAGCAACTGGAGGAACAGGAGCAACTGGAGCAACAGGAGCAACAGGACCGACTGGAGCAACTGGAGCAAGGGGAGCAACCGGAGCGACTGGAGCAGTTGGTGCAACCGGAGCGACACCAACCAACTTTACAAAAGTTCTTAATTTTGGTGGAAATAATGAAGGATTTCAACGTTTAGCAGGGTCGCCTGGAGCACTTTCCAATATGATACCTTATGTCGATGCTGCGAATGGAAGCGTAGTTGCTTTTTCAGGAGCAATAAATGTAAACAACTTACCTGCTGATACGTATCTATTCCAAGTATGTTTTGATGTTATTGATACTGCAGCAGCACCGTTAGCAGCTAACATCATATCTACAATTACTCTTACAACTACGGCTTCCCTTACTGGAACCATAGTTTTCTCAATTAGACCAACAGATGTAGGAGCGCAGCCCGTGCGTGTTTCCAATGGTGCTGCCTATACAGTCACACCAAATGCCACAGTAACATGGACCAGTAATATAGCTGGTAACCCTGTCATAAGWAATGATGCAATTTCAGTATTCCTAAATATGAACGTTACACAAAATGCCGTTTATTCTGTGTATATTTCATCTGCTGTTTAAATAGAGAAGGATCGTCTTAGGCGGTCTGGTTCGGGTCTTACTACTCAAGGTTAACAACGTAATAAAGGTTATCTGTGTAGATTACCTTGCGTTGTTGACCATKAGTAATTTTTATGGCGGAAACATGCGAAAATTACTCTMATCCCAATCTCATTTCSAAACCCCACAGTTAATCGAATAGTTGCCCAAAAKGGGCAGATTTGAGATAATGCTCATAGTGAAATTAGATGAATGGGAGTGACATCCGTGGACAAGCAGCAACAAACGAAACAAACTTTAGCCTTTATTGGTTCTTACGCCGATGCGAAGAATCCGGGGGTTTATACGGCACTATTTGATGCAGAAACAGGTAGCTTAGCGCTTACCCATAACGTAACGGGTCTCCAAAATCCAACCTTTCTAGCTGTCGATGCGGCAAATTGGCGATTATACGCACTTGGTGAAGGTGTTGGTGCGGAAGGTCAGAAATGTGGAGCAGCTAGTGCCTACATCATCCAGCCAGAAACGGGTGAATTAACGCTACTTAATCAGGAAAACACGCTGCCTGCGACAACATGCCACATCCAGCTAGACAACTTGAATCAAGTCGTAATGGTTACGAGCTATCATGGTGGCATGGTTGGCTTATCTCCAATAATAGCCAATGGCCAACTTGGGACTTCCGCGGACATTCAACAGCATCATGGTGCGAGCCTACTTCCCGTACAGGATCAGCCGCGAGCACATTCCGTTTTCGTTGATCGTGCGAATCGTTTCATAGGTGCATGTGATTTAGGTCTTGATAAAATTATCCTGTACAAACTCGATCTCGCCGCTAAGCGTCTCATTCCACATGGCGAAGTGTCCGTCACGCCTGGGTCGGGGCCGCGCCATTTTGCCTTTCACCCATCCTACAAGTGCGGGTATGTGATTAATGAGCTCGGTTCCACGATTACAGCATTCAGCTATGATGAGGAACACGGTAAACTAACAGAAATCCAAACGATTTCAACCTTACCAGCTTCCTACGATGGCGAAAATKGGTGCGCAGACATCCACGTCTCACCTGACGGACGCTACCTTTATGGTTCCAATCGTGGACACGATAGCATCGTAGTTTATACCATTGACAAGCAAACAGGAAAACTCTCATTCGTGGAACATGCACCAACCCTAGGGAAGCACCCACGAAATTTTGGGATTTCGCCTGATGGGCGTTTTGTTCTAGTCGCGAATAAAGATTCTGATAATATCGTTAGCTTTGCGCGCGATGAGACGACTGGAAAACTAGTCCCAACGGGCAGTGTACTTGAGATGTCTCAGCCTGTATGCATCAAGTTCCTTTCGGTACAATGACACCTTTTACAGAGAGAGTTCTCGAAATCATTCGATCCATTCCCGAAGGAAAAGTGATGACGTATGGCCAAATTGCGCGGCAAGCCGGAAGTCCAAGAGCAGCTCGGCAAGTTGTGCGAATTCTGCATGCTATGAGCAAAAAGTTCCGTCTTCCCTGGCACAGAGTCCTCAATGTTCGTGGAGAAATCGCGATCCAAGATGATGAGGGTGCGCAACTGCAGCGGTTTTTGCTAGAATCTGAAGGCGTCCATGTTTCGGAAGTTCAAACGGTTTCTCTAGCAGATTATCAACTTCAACTTGTTGAGGAATGAATAGAGTTATTTGACCCATGGCAATTAAGGCTTAATCCAAGAATACTTATGTAAAATAATGTTAAAATTGTAGTGATGCACACGCCGTTTTCTTCATGGTTTCTGAGGAGATATTCCTTTCAGAGATCGTGATGAGAGCGGCTTTTTGTTTTTGTCAGCAAATGGAGGGGCATTACGCGAGTGATTACAACGATAAGCGAGGAAAATTCTGGATGCCCCCAGTAAGCGTTGAGTATGTACTAAGCGTAGTTAGGAGAGCCGCTTCTTCCCTTTTGGGGAGGGAGGGGCTCTTTTTCGCCCAAAAATCTGAAAACAGCGCGGAAAGAGTTACAAAGTTTCCAAGCCGAGAATAGACTACTGTAATACAAGGCCATACGGACAGGAGGCATGTTATGAGTGACAGAACCCTTTATCTATTCGATGGCATCAATAAGACCTCTGTAAAACTGATTGTTGAGCAAATTATCAAAATTAATCAATGGGATGACGACAAAGATAAGAAGGAAAAAGATTATAAACGCCTGCCGATCGACCTGATCATTAATAGTAACGGTGGCAGTGTATACGATGRCTTTGGTCTTATTAATGTAATTGAGAACAGTAAAACACCCGTTCACACGTATGTATACGGACTAGCGGCAAGTATGAGTTTGCTGATCGCAGTTAGCGGGCACAAAAGGCATGCAGGACGACTGAGTACTTTCATGTATCACTCTGTTTCCACACATATTGATGGTCATTTGGAGCATTTGAAGAATCGCGTGGATGAAACGCAGCGGCTGCAGAACATCTATGATGAATGTATTTTGTCCAAAACGAGTCTGCAAGCTGAGGAGCTGGCTCGTGTGAAGGAGCATCAACGGAACTGGTACATGAGTCCAGAAGAGGCGTTAGCCTATGGCATCATTGATACGATCGTTTAGGCAAAGTGGGAGAGAAGCCCAAGGGATTTCTTTTTTTAAATCTAGTATTTTGTATGTTTCACATAGCAAATTGGCTATATTTCTAGATAAACGCTCCCGTCCTAAATGGGCGGAGCAGCCGTTTATTGTGTTTGTTTTTTCTGGGCATTTGGTGTTTAATTGAGAGAAAGAGACATGGGGCGGCAACAACTGCTTCGAATGCAAAGGAGAACCCTACTGTGTACAAAATAGTATTTTTTGATATTGATGGCACGTTAATTAATGAGGACAAGCAGGTGCCAGAAAGCACCGTTAAGGCGATTCACGATCTGAAAAAGAGCGGGATCGAACCTGTTATTGCAACAGGACGAGCACCTTATTTCATTAAGCCACTGGCGGAGTTACTTGGCATTGATTCCTATGTGTGCTTGAATGGCGGATATGCCGTCTACAAAGGTGAGCCTCTTTACCACCGCGTAATCGCTAAGAGCGCGATTGAAGCTCTCGTTGAGCTAGCTGCTACGCATCAGCATTCGCTCGTATTCGAGGGCCAGCATGCATTTGCAACGGATGCGCAGGATCACCCATTTGTACATAGCTCTGTATCCTCGTTAAAAGTTGATTTGCCAAGTTATGATCCGCATTTCTGGAAATCGAACGATATTTATCAAATTTTCCTGCACTGTGAAGCCAAAGATGAACATTTGTACGAGGGACTGCTTTCAGAGTTTAAGCTCATTCGTTGGCACGAACATGCGATGGATGTGTTGCCTGCTGGTGGTTCCAAGGCCCAAGGTATAGCGGCGATGCTAGAGTTGGTCGGCTTGAAGCCGGAAGATGCGGTGGCTTTTGGTGACGGTTTGAATGATATGGAGATGCTTTCCTATGTTGGATTCGGTATTGCAATGGGCAATTCGCATAAGGATTTATTGCCATACGCTGATCATGTTACTACACATGTGGATGAAGAAGGCGTACGAAACGGTCTTATCACAGCAGGACTACTTTAAGATATGTTAAGACAGAACGCTAATAAATAKGGTGAATAGGATGAAAATTGCTTTTTTTGATTCAGGTCTAGGTGGAATCACAGTTCTGAACGAAGCCATGAAGCGAATGCCTCAGGAAGATTTTGTTTATTTTGCCGATACCGCGCATGTTCCCTATGGTATGAAATCGAAAGATGAGGTTCTAACCTTCGTCAAGCAATCCGTTGATACCATTATTCAAGAAGAAGTTAAGGCGCTTGTCATCGCCTGTAATACAGCAACAAGTATCGCGATCACAGAATTGCGGAGAATCCACCAGATCCCCATCATTGGGATGGAGCCAGCAGTGAAGCCAGCCGTAGAGATGAATCGTTCATCAGGCAAAAGAGTGCTCGTATTCGCCACAAAGCTTACTCTTCAGGAAGCGAAATACAGAGAACTCGTATCCCGCATCGATGATATGGGAATGGTAGATTCCGTACCGCTTCCGGAGTTGGTCCAATTTTGTGAAAATCTCTTGATGGATGGTCCGCAGATCGTGGATTATTTTAAGACCAAATTAGCTCCATTTGATCTAAGTGCGTTTGGAACGGTTGTACTCGGTTGTACACATTATCCTTTTTATCGTGAGGTTTTGAGTCAAATCCTACCGAACCACATTCAAATTGTAGATGGAAGTAAGGGGACTGTGAATCACTTAATGCAAGTGTTGCAGGACAGCGACCAACTGCAAGGTACGGGGAATGGACATGTGAAATGGATGTGTTCCAGTTTAGATGACGCCTACCTAGAGAAGATGGAAAAGGCGCTTGCCTTCCTTCAAACGGGTAAATAAAAAGAAGCAGTTCATAACTAGAATTTCTAGTTACGAACTGCTTTTCTTAATAGGAGCTATATGCGAATCTCTAGAAGCTCGTAGCTTATAATGCCCATGGGGGCATTCACACTAATGACATCGCCTACCGACTTATTCATGAGGGAGATGCCAAGCGGACTTTCATACGAAATTTTATTTTCGTTGACATTGGCTTCTTGCGAACCTACAATTTTGTACTCGATTTTTTCGGCGAATTCCACGTCATTTAATACAACAGTAGAACCGACTTGTACTTTGGAAGTACCAGTATTCTTCACGACTTTTGCTTTTTTGAGCATCCGTTCAATCGTAAGAACACGTGTTTCCATGAATGACTGGTCGTTCTTGGCAGAATGATATTCGCTATTTTCCTTGAGGTCACCGTAGGAGATAGCCAATTTGATACGTTCTGCTAATTCCTTACGCTTCACTGTTTTCAGATCTTCAAGTTCAAGCTCTAAACTGCGTAAACCCTCAGGGGTCAAAATGATTTCATCATTGGACAAAAGTAAAGCACCTCGTTTCATTCGATATTAGCTATACTACTAAAGTCTATGAGACAAGTAAAGCAATCGGCATAAGGTATTATTTGTGTTGATCTCAATTAGGACGATTTATGCTGCATGGATTTACGAATGGTAGACCCAAATATTTTAAGCATCGTTTGTCTCGGGAGGATCCTTGCAAGTAATGCAGTGAAAGTATTATTAGCTCCATCAAGGACGAAAGATGACCTCTTGCCAAGTGCTTTCATTGCCGTATCGACGACTTGTTCAGGAGTCCGCTTGCTCTTCGTTTCAACTTCCTTGGCGGTATCGAAGAACTTCGTATCTGTAGGACCTGGACACAAGGCTAGAAGCTGGATACCCTTGTGACGATATTCTTCCCATAAGGATTCGGTAAAAGAAAGGACGAAAGCTTTGGTTGCACTGTACACGGAACAATAGGGGAACGGGAAGAACGCTAATAAGGAGGCTACATTGATGATGGCGCCTTCGCCTTTTTGAACCATGGCAGGCAAATAGAGATGGGTTAACTCCATAACAGCGGTAATGTTTAATGTGATCTGCTGATGATATTTGTCCGCGGTATGAGCTAGAAACTCGCCGCTTAAACCAAAGCCAGCATTGTTGATGAGCATGCCGACATGCCGACCAAGCTGCTCCGTTTGCTTGAAAACTTCGGCCGCTGCATTTGCGCTTGTTAAGTCAATCTCGATCACGTCTACTTGAATCGCGTATTTACGGGACAACTCGTTAGCTAGCTCATCTAATTTGGCTTTGGACCGCGCAACTAGAATGAGCGGATGTCCTTTGGCAGCCAATTTACGTGCAAAAGCTTCACCTATTCCCGAGGATGCACCTGTAATTAAAGCAGTAGCTGGCATATGATATTTCCTCCCGCAATTTTATAATATACCCAAATAAAGGTGAGAATACCTTTTAATTGATAGACAACGAATTCTTCAGCTACTATACTAACATAACGTGGCAGTGATTTCTGCGCAATTTGTCGAAATGTTATCGCAATTTTTTTTGCGCAGAATTGTAATGTCCAGCATACAAAATGAGAAAGTGTGACAACTTCATGAGAATAAACAGAAGAGTTATTTACATCACTTTTATAATTGTTATCTTGTTATTAATTACGAACAACAGCTCCTATTATTGGTATGCGAAATCTATATTAACGCAGGAAAAGTCAGAACAAATGGCAACGACAGCGAATCAAATTCGAACGTCGATTGAACAGTCGGAAGCGGGAGCCTTCTTCGTGGAAGATTTGATTGGGGAACAATTGCGATCTGCCGCTATCTTTGCCAAAACAAAGCTAGATCCCGATATTGACAAGGTAACGAATGAACAACTTGTTCCCCTTGCAGAGAAAGCTGGTGTGGACGGGATTTCACTCATGAAACGAACTGGCATTGGCGATGATATCATGGTTGGCAAATCGTCCGAACCTAAAGAATTAACACTTACAAGCACAAGTTCATTCGGATATTGGTTTACCGCTTTTGACCAACTGCTGAAATACCACAAAGTGACGATTCCTGAAGGGCAAAAACTTCCTAATTTCTGGTCGGGGATTTATGAGGTGCCTGCTTCAGGCACGAGCGATGTTAGTAAATTTGGCTATTATTACGATGGGGAAACGAATTATATCATTTGTGTGTTTGTAAATGCAGGTAAAATTAAGAAGTTCAAGGATATTATTGGTGCGGATACGATAGTCAAAAAAACACTGACATCCAATCCGGATATTATAGAAATTTCCGGATTAAACGGGATCACATTCGGTACGAAGCCGAAGGAATATACGAGACCGAATGGCATTATGTATGTTTCCCTTTATGACCGTCCTCTGCTATTTGGTACACAAAATATCATTCATGTGAATGATTTCACGAATTTCAAACGTGCTATTCAGGACGAAAAGCCAGTAAGTGTGGTTGAAAGCTATGAGGGAAAACCGATTCTGAAGACATTTGTGTATGTGCCCATTAAAGAGAGAATAACGGATGTTCAGCGGGAAATACCTTATGTGATCACCATTGTTTCGGACTACCAGTCCATACAGAAGACGTTAAATGACCAACTTATTCGTGTTGCTCTGATCATTGTTCTATTTACCTTATTCAGTTRTATTCTTGTATTCCTCGTATTCCGATTCAATACGAAGTCGCGTGAAACAGCCGTTCAGTCCACACAAGAAATGTATATTCAAAATGTAGACCTCATGTTTGCGACGATTCGCAGTCAACGACATGATTTCCTGAATCATGTGCAAACCCTATACGCCTTATTGGCCAATGGAAAAAAAGAGGATCAACTGCGTTACATGGAGGAATTAATTGAGGAAATTAATGAAGTCAATGATATTATTCGAATTGGACAGCCAGCTATCGCTGCATTGATTCAATCGAAAATAACGCTAGCGATGCGAACCAAAGTCTCTTTTAGCTATGAGTTTACAGGTCTGGATGGGCTATCTCTTGGTGTGAAATCGGTCGATCTCGTGAAAATTATCGGGAATCTCATTGATAATGCCTTTGATGAAGCGAATAAATTCCCAGCAGAAGAGCGAGAGGTGTCTGTGAAAGGCTGGAAGGAATTGAACGATGTGAAGATTTCTGTGAAGAATCGGGTGAATCCATCGTTTCATCTGGAAGACGACACGGATTTGTTCGCGATCGGCTATAGCACCAAGTTAGAAGGTGGACATCAAGGGCTCGGTTTGCCAGTGGTTAAGGAACGAGTTGAATATTATCGGGGAACGATTGAAGTTAAAGTGGAGGAAGGCTTTATTTGTTTTCAGCTTTCGATTCCCATGCAATAACAGAAATGACAAAAATCGCGATTTGGTCAGCCAAATCAGCGATTTTTTTTGGTCTCATTTTGTAAATGAATAAGGCAGATAGGGCAATACATAGTTCCAAAATGGAAGTACTAGACAGACAACAAGTAAAACCCAACGGAATACCGTTTCACTCGCGGAACCGGTGTCGATTGCAATCCATTTGGGGAGCAGTCGGATTCTGAGTGTGATCGGCCAGAAGAGCTGGACACCTCGATCGTTCAGTAGGTCGATTAAGGGATGGGAAGCATACGAAAGGATGAATACCCAGAAATATAATGGCGGCAGAGGTAAGCATATCATCGCGAGCAGCGCCATGAAAAGCAAAGAATGCGTCAATGTTCGATGTTTGATTTTCAAAACATGAAGCAAGGCAGATAAAGGGAAGAGAACCTTGGCCATGGTGGAACCTGGTTTATCTACATCGGCTAAGGTGCCCGCCAAACAACCGAGTAATAAAGAACCTGCAGCATCCCATGTGAAGAAACTGATGTCGCCATGAATGAGTACGATTTCGGCTGCAATCATTCCAGCGACACTGTGTGTTTTTTGTAGCATAATAAGCGCCTTCCTATTCATGAGTTCATATAACTTTATACTATTCGATTTATACATGGAAATTAAGGGTATCGCAATACAAAATAGATATTGTCGTGTTTCACCTATATAAATGTCTGGATACACCTTATAAACAAGAAGAGGGATGCTCTACAATAAGTCGTAAAGGTGCAATAAATAAGGAAGTACATCTAACACGACTGCCCGTGTATCTAGGAGGAAAAACCCATGAGTTCTATTCGTATTTCAGCTTTGTTTTGTGAATATCAAGTTAATCCAATCGGATTGGATACTGCTGGGCCACGCTTTACTTGGCAGCTCGAAGCTGACACTAACGCTACTGTGCAATCAGCCTATCAGATTCAGGTGAGCATGCATTCTAGTGATTTCGAACCAGCGAGCTTGGTTTGGGATACGGATCGTATCGCTTCAGAGCAATCTGTGCTTGTTGCCTATGCAGGACTTGAGCTGCAGCCGCGGACTCGATATTTCTATCGCGTGAAGGTATGGAATCAATCCGGTTTGGCTTCGCCATGGAGTGAAATCGCTTACTGGGAAATGGGACAGCTTCAACCAACAGATTGGCAAGCGAATTGGATTACTCCAGATCCTACACATATTGACGCAGATGCGGAAGAAGCCTACTACCTTCGGAAAAACTTCCGTGTAAGCGGGGAGATTCGCAAGGCGACGATTTATGCGACAAGTCATGGGGTATATGAACTAGAGCTTAATGGTTCGCGGGTTGGCGATTGGGAGTTGACGCCAGGCTGGACCAGCTACAAGCATCGTCTGCAGGTTCAGAGCTACGATGTCACGAACAGTCTGATGTCAGGGACGGAGCACACCATTGGCGCGGTATTGGCGAACGGTTGGTTCAAAGGAAATCTGGCATGGACACATCAGCGGAATGTTTTTGGAAGCGTAAGGGCGCTGCTTATGCAAATGCATATTGTCTATGAGGATGGTACCGAAGAGATCGTAGTCAGCGATTCCTCTTGGCGAACGTCCCTTGGGCCCGTCCGCATGTCAGAGCTTTATCATGGTGAAACCTACGATGCTGGTTTGGAGCTCACGGGTTGGAGTTTGCCGAGTTATGATGATCAAGATTGGACTGCGAGTATTGAACTCGGCTATGGCAAAGAAACATTGGTTATGCAAGAAAATGAACCCTCTCGCGTGACGGAACAGCTGAAGCCTATCGCTGTCATCGAAACTCCGTCAGGGGAAACCGTGCTTGATTTTGGGCAAAATATGGTAGGGAAAATAGAGATGCGATTTACGCTGCCCGCGGGTACACGCATCGAACTGCTGCATGCAGAAGTGCTTGATGCACAAGGCAATTTCTATATTGGCAATCTGAGGTCGGCGAAGCAATTGGTTACTTATGTGTGTAGTGGACAGGGTGAGGAATCGTATGCGCCGCATTTCTCCTTCCAAGGCTTCCGTTATGTCAAAGTTATGGGATGGCCACAAGATGTTGCATTTGATGCTGCATGTTTTACGGGTCTGGTTATCCACACCGACATGGTGGCGAAGGGGACATTTGAATGTTCTCACGAACTTCTCAATCAGCTGCAGCGAAATATTGTGTGGGGGCAGCGGGGGAATTTCCTTGATGTGCCGACGGACTGTCCGCAGCGTGATGAGAGGCTGGGTTGGACAGGGGATGCGCAGGTGTTCATTCGAACAGCGGCCTTCAATTATGATGTGGCCCTCTTCTTCAGCAAGTGGTTGCGTGATTTGAAAGCAGATCAGCGTGAGGATGGAGGCGTACCATTCGTGATTCCGCAAGTCCTGAGAGAAAACGAGCATTCTTCTTCAGCTTGGGGAGATGCGGCGGTGATCTGCCCATGGACGCTCTATCAGGTGTATGGGGACCAGCGCGTGCTGGAAGAGCAGTATGACAGTATGAAGGGTTGGATTACTTATATCCGCCAGCAAGGTGAGAATGAATACTTGTGGCAAACGGGCTTCCACTTCGGCGATTGGCTCGGACTCGACGCCAAAGAGGGTAGTTGTATCGGGGCAACGCCCAAAGATCTAATCGCAACTTGCTTCTATGCGTATTCGACTTCGCTTTTTGTCAAAACAGCGGAAGTCCTGGGACGCGAAGAGGATGTCGCTGAATACACAGCGCTCTACGAGCGCATTGTTGAAGCTTTCACTGCGGAGTTTGTGACACCAAGCGGAAGATTAGCAGCACATACACAAACTGCACATGTGCTTCCGCTAATGTTCGGTCTTGTTCAGGGAAGCGTTCGGGAACGCTTAGCAGCGACCCTTGTCGAGTATGTCAAAGAGCAAAAATATCATCTGACGACGGGCTTTGTCGGCACGCCGTATCTATGTCATGTGCTCTCGGAAAATGGCTATCATGATGTGGCCGTCAAGCTTGTCCTGCAAGAGGACTATCCGTCTTGGCTGTACCCCATTCATCAAGGGGCTACCACGATTTGGGAGCACTGGGATGGCATCAAACCGGATGGTACGTTCTGGAGTGATAGTATGAATTCCTATAATCATTATGCTTATGGATCCATTGGCGACTGGTTATATCGCAGAGTAGCAGGCTTGGATTCTGATGACTCGCAGCCAGGTTACAAACGCATGAGCTTCCGACCTCGGCCAGATTCTGGCCTAACGTATGCCAAAGCATCTCTCATCACGAATTACGGGGAGGTTCGCAGTGAATGGTCCATTGAAGAATCGGGGGACATTCGGTATACGTTCCAGCTCCMGCCAAACACCAGCGGAGAGGTCATCTTAGCTAAATCTACTCTTACGGAAGTGACATGTCAGGGTCAGAATCTAGATACAGTTCCAGGCATTCAAAGTGTTCGGGAAGTTGCAGGCGATGTAAGGATTGAGCTTGGCTCAGGAATCTATCAATTTAAAGTACAGCGTACAAACTCCTTCTCTTTGTCATTCTAAGTTTATCGAGTATAATAGACTTAACGAAGGTTCTTAGAGGGAGAGTTACAGATGGCTGTCATCAACGCAATGGAAACCGTGGTTAAGCAGTTGTTCGAAGAATTCCGGAAGAACTATGAATTGAAGTGTGATTGTGGAACGTGCAAAGAAGATATATTGGCAATCGCGCTGAACAAGCTTCCGCCACGTTATACTTCCAGTGAGAAGGGACATCTATTTGTTAAAGGTGAATTTACGAATCAACAGTTGCGTTCAGATGTCATGCGAGAATTAATGGAAGCATCGAGCATTGTTGAGCATCATCAACATCATCGTGAGTAAAGCAAGATAGGCCTACGCCGCTATCTCCGTTCAGACGGAGGTGGCGGCGTTTTTGATTGTGGGCGGATGCGCAGCACACTGTCCCTACTGACTTTTGAACACGTGTGCATTTCGCCTGAAGTTGATTTAGTCCGATATTTCCGAATTAATACGAAGATTGCTTGTGAAAAAAGCTCATTAATCCGATTATGCCGAACTATTTACCCGTATTCCTTCTGCGAGGGTTGTTTTGGTCGATTTAGGTGGGCGTATTAGGACTAAATAAGATTTCATGATGCGGACAGTGAGATTAATTCGGCAATTTAGGACTAAAAGGTACCGGCGGCGTAACCCGAACTCGAGGATGTCGGGAAATCGGATGAGCAATCGCTGCAAGGCTATTGGAGTGCTGTAAGTCGATTATTTCGACTATCTCACAAGCATTTTCCAATGCCATTACTCTTATATTTTCCCACGCGCGACTTGCGCACTATCCCTACATAGTTCTTACGCACTATCTTGCGTAAATTCGCGCTACAAACCAACTTGTCACATCTCCCTGAATGCAAACAAAATTACATAATATAGAAAAAAAAGATGTAAGAGATGCAAAAATAAATGCGCTGTTTTTTCACGCACTTCAAGCTAAGATAGAAGTAGGAATTTCCAAATAAATGAAAATTAGGAGGGGTTCATGTGAAATCAGAGCAGTTTAATGGCATTTTTGATTCGGTGTTAACGGATGTTGTACAACAATCTTATGGCAATATATGCTTGCCCTCCGATGAACAAATCCAACAATCGATGAAAAAAATGATGTCGATGCTAGAAGAATGCCCGAAATGGTTGTTGCACAATGAATGATCGCGAAAACTTGAAAGCCATCTCCAATGACACGCTTGTTGATGCCTATATAAATGCAAGCCGGATGAAGCTGAGTAAGGAATTTCTCTTGTTTTTACTTTTAGAAATTCAAGCTAGACAGATTAGTTTATTCCGAGAAAATAGTTTGGAAAGCACCAGCTAATGTTTACTCCACGTAGAGAGTTTAAAAAAAGGTATGAATCCTTTACAATGTAACCGACAGGAAACTCCTGACGTTGCAGGGTAGGGGATTTTTTGTTTGCGCTAAAGGGAGGGCATTCATGTACATACTTCAGAAATTGATACCCACGAATTGGTTTCGCAATCAACGCATTCGATATAAAATCATTCTCATTTATTTTCCACTGATCTTCGTGCCCTTATTTGTGCTGGGTTTCGTTTCGAACCAAGTGTATACGAACGCTATCGTCAAAAAAACGATCAAAAACGTGTCGGACAACTCCTCCCTCATCATTACCCGCATCACAGGCATGTTAACGAACGTGGAAAGCTGCGCGAATATGTTAACTATTAATCTCAACAAGGTGATCGTAGAAGACCCACAATCCTTAGCCGCTCCAGAAACCAGCCTGCAAATGTACACGCAAATCACGAATCAGCTGAGCTTTGCCTTGCTCGTTTTCCCCGATGTGCAGTCAGCCGCATTCATTGATACGAATAATCGAATCTATGGCTCGAATGTACTCATGGAGCGGAATCGGGAGTGGATACCCTCAAGCCCCATGCTAAAGCAAATTGATGCATCGAGCGGGAATAACATTTGGTTCCCGATGCAGCGCAGGGATTATTTAACCAACGGTTCGCAAGAAACAGTGATGACGTTAGGGAAGCGAATCGTAAACATATACACCGGACAGAAGTTAGGCCTGCTTGTGCTCAATATCAAAGAAAGCTCTTTATCCGCGATTTATCAGAAAATCGGTTCGATCCAAGATGGCAGCTATTTTATCGTGGATGATGAAGGTGTTGTTACTTCTTCGCAGCATCCAGAGGATGTGCTCCAAGAAGTGGCCAATCCCGAGATGAAGCTCTGGATCACCTCAAGCAAGCATGTTACCGATCCGACTTCTTTCGAATATGAGAAAACTCTTGTCGTGAGCTCCGATGTCCCTAGCTTTAGTTGGAAATTGATTTCGATGGCACCTCTTGCTTCATTGACGGCAGATACGCGCAAAATTACGTTACTCATCGTATTGCTGGGTATTGTCTGCCTCTTTTTTGCCCTTCTTGGCGCAGGCATGCTCTCCCAATTGATCGCTAAGCCCATTATGGGGCTCACGAAATACATGAAGAAGGTCAAGGAAGGCAGCTTGGATATCGAATTCCAAGTAAATTCAGAAGATGAAATCGGAATGCTGTCCTCTGGCTTTAATGCGATGATTCGGCGGATTCAAGAGCTATTGACCAACATTAATTGGGAGCAAAAGAAGAAACGGGAATACGAGCTTGCCCTGATTCAAGCTCAAATTAAGCCGCATTTCCTCTATAATACCTTGGATGTCATCTATACGCTGTCAGAAATGGGACGAGCACGCGATGTGCAACGGACAACGAAAGCATTGGCCGATTTCTATCGCGCTGCGCTTAGTAAAGGCCGCGAAACGATCACGATTGAAGAAGAAATTCGCAATGTGAAAGATTATTTATCCATCCAGCGTATTCGCTATTCCGATGTGTTTACCTATGAATTTGATATTCATAACGAAGTGCTGAGTGGTCAAATTCCGAAACTGACCATACAGCCGCTTATCGAAAACGCGATTTATCACGGACTCAAAACGAAAGGAAGTCTTGGACTTCTCAAGGTAACAGGCGAAATTGTCGATTCCAAAATAAAAATCATTGTCGCGGATGATGGCGTGGGCATGGATTCAGAGCGGCTCAAGGCCATTGTGAAAAAGACGGAATCTCCTCAGGAGGCTGTGGGATATGGCTTCAAGAATGTGAACGACCGTATCCAATTGTACTATGGAGATGAATATGGCTTACAAATTAGAAGTGAACAAGGACAAGGCACGGAAGTTACGCTATGGTTGCCTTTTAGGCGGGATGAGGAGTAGATGTGCATGCAGAAAATAGTAATCGTCGATGATGAATCGATTTTCCGAGAATATTTGCGTTCAGCATTAGACTGGGAGGCCTATGGCTTTGAACTTTGCGCCGAAGCRAAGAACGGGATTGAAGCCCTCGAGCAAGTTCAATTACATCAACCTGATATAGCGCTTGTCGATATAACAATGCCTTTCATGGATGGTTTGACCCTTACGGAGCAATTGAAAGAGCACTATCCAGCAACGAGTGTGGTCCTCATTACAGGACATAATGAATTTGACTATGCGCGCAAAGCGTTAAAGCTKGGCGTGGAGGATTATATCCTCAAGCCGTTCTCCAAAGATGAACTCATCCTAACGTTGCTTAAGCTGCAGAAAGAACACGAAAAAGCGCKGGAAGAAAGATCCACGCTCAAAGAAAATCAGCAAATGATGAAAGAAAGTTATTTGAACCATTTGCTTAGCAGTGACTATCACCATTCTCCTGAGGAAACAACGCAGAAGCTCCAGCAACTTGGGGAGTCATTCGCCTCCTCCTTGTTCGTTGTTGCGTGTATTGAAATTGACMATATGGATGTCAAATGGAATCAAGTGAGCGAACGCTTACTGTGGAAATATGCCGTGACGAACATTTTGAACGAAGCGATGGAGGAGACTGGACATCACCTTATTTTCAACGGGCCAGAAGGGCGGATTATTTGTCTGGTCGAGCACCAAGGGGTGRACGATCTCGAGGTTCCTGCGTTAGAGGGGTATGAGAAGCTTATTTTTTTGATCAAAAAATACCTGAAATTCACGATCACCATTGGCGTCGGTCGCAGTCAGTCTGGCTACATAGGCATTCGCACCTCTTATTTGGAAGCGCTGGAAGCTCTTCAGAACAAGTTCGTATTAGGAAACGACCGTGTGATCGCTTATGGCTCTAATGTGCTTGATTCTGGCAAGCAGGCGCTCTACCCGACGGAGATCAACGAAGAGCTGCTCGTACTCTTGCGCATGCATAATACGGAGAAAGTAGAAGATAAACTGGAAGAAGTTTTCCAGTCTATTCGTGAGCAACGATTGTCTTTGGAATATACCTATGTGATTTCCATGGGGCTAATTTCCGTTTGTCTCTCTTATATCACTGAGATGGGGCATCCCATCGAGGACTGCTTTGGCGAAGCCTTTTACCCCTATAGTGAAATCAAGCGGTTGGGTTCGATAGAGAGCACAGCGACATGGATTAAGGAGCTTTTCGCTAAGGCGATTCAATATACGAACAAGCACAAGAAGACGAGATCCTCGAAAATTGCCCAATCAGCCAAAGAGTATATCGAGGGTCAATACATGGATTCGGAGCTCCAATTGGATCAGATTGCCCAGCAGGTGTTCATTAACCCAAGCTATTTGCGGGCGATATTTAAGAAGGAAATCGGCATGACGGTAACGGATTATGTGACGCATGTGCGCATGCATAAAGCGAAGGAATTACTAGGCAAAGGCAACATTCGTTTGGCAGATATTGCGGAGCAGATTGGGGTTAATGACCCTAGTTATTTTAGCAAAAGTTTCAAGAAATTCTTCGGCTATTCGCCAAGTGAGTATGAGAATAATCGCATATAACGACTGCACACGAATGTGCGGATTTTACCAGAAGCCCTCAGTTATTCCATTATCACTGTGGGTTTTTGCCTCTATACTGAGGATGTAAAGAGGAGAAACGCACAAGAATTATTGGGAGGTCTACACATGAAAAAGATGGCAGTTACTCTCGTAAGCTTACTCGCGGCGACTAGCCTAGCAGCTTGCGGTTCCACAGAAACACCGAAAGAAACTACCAGCGCTGCCCCGGCGGCAACAACTGCAGCTACGACAGCACCGGCTAAGGCGGATGCAAAACCAGTCAAACTTAGAATTTATGCCCAATATGCAGATGAAGATACGAAAACACCTTATGACTATGCAGTAGCTGAATTGAAAAAGGAAATGCCCAACGTAGAGCTTGAGTTGGATATCCAAGCACAAGACGATGGACAGAAGTTAAAGACGTATGCAGCGACGGGGAATCTTCCCGACATTTTCCAAGCAGGGTTAGACATTATCGACACGTTCAAAAAATCAAATAACATCCTGATGTTGGATGAGTACGTAACCAAGTTTGGCTTCAAGGATAAAATGCAGCCGAGCGCAATGAACACACTGGTGACAGATGATGGTCACACGTATGCATTCCMGTATGCAGGGAACGAAGTAGCCCTGTTGTACTACAACAAAGATTTGTTCCAACAAAACGGCGTGAAAGTACCAACAACGTATGATGAAATGATGACGGCTGTTAAAGCATTCAATGCAAAAGGTGTAACGCCGCTTTCCATTTTTGCCAAAGAGAAATGGCCTTGCGTAGCGCTGTATGACATGTTCGTAACACGTGCGGATCCAGGCGGTATTAACAAATTGGATAAAGGTACGGCGAAAGCAGACGACGCGACTTACAAAACAGCTGCTGATAAAATTATCGAGCTTGTGAAAGCGGGCATGCTGCCTAAGGGCGCAACCAACTTGAACTATGACCAGGCAGCGGCACTTTACCATGAAGGTAAAGCAGCAATGTTCATTAACGGTCAATGGGAAATTGAAGCAGCAACCAAAGCGCTTGGCGACAAAGCCGGCTACATGTACTTGCCTGCAGCTGATGCAGCAGCCTATGAAAAAGGTAAAACAGCATTCAGCGGCAGCGGTGGTCCAGGTGGATATGCTGTATCCGCAAACACGAAAGATAAAGAGCTAGCAGCGAAAGTAGCATCGTTCATTTCCTTGAAATATGCTGAGTACAAGTTCACAAACCGCAGTAACCCGATTGTTGCAACGAAGGTAGACAAACCGATTGTGAAGCAGTTCCCTCCAATGATGGATCAGCTTTCCAAGGATATTCCGAAAATCACAAGCACAACCGCTTTCTCATGGGGCTTGTCCAATCCGAAGTTCAAAGCAGCACTTGAAGATGCAACTCAAAACCTAATGACAGGTAACTACACGTCCGATCAATTCATCAAAGATTTGAATAAAGCAGCAGTTACAGCGAAATAAATGTGATGCTATGACATGGGAGACTCACCCTGGAACGCTCCACCCCAGAGTGAGTCTTTTACTCTACAAGGGAAGTGATGACATGCGCAAATTCATGGGAAATAAAGTGGCGATTATGCTATTCACGCTGCCGGCTCTCCTTTTGTATACAGTGATCGTGTTTTATCCGATTCTACAAACCTTTTACCGCAGTACCTTCGAATGGGATGGCTTGAGCGAAGGCACGTTTATCTTTCTGGATAACTACACACGATTGTTTCAAGATAGTATTTTCTACACGTCCCTCTATAATGGACTCGTGTTTGCAGGCATCCTAGCCGTTGTGCAGATTGGGATCGGGTCTGTGCTCGCTTTTGCCGTAGCAGAGGGCTTCAAAGGGAGTAAACTTCTACGCATTTCCTACTTCATTCCGGTCGTACTTTCCATTACAGTCGTCTGTCAGCTCTGGTTGGCGATGTATAACAGTGAGTATGGTTTGATCAACAAAGTATTCGAAGCATTAGGAATCTCGTACCGTCAAGACTGGCTTACGAATAGCAAAACAGCGATCTTTGCGATTGCCTTCGTAAATGCTTGGCAGTACATGGGGTACCAGTTCGCGCTGCTTCTTGCGGCTGTGAAGTCCGTGCCAGAACAGTACTTAGAGGCTGCCCGTATCGATGGCGCTTCCAAAATCAAAGCACATATGAAAATTACAATTCCGATGCTGGCTGAGACGTACAAATTTTGCCTAGTCCTCGCGATTACAGGTGKGTTGAACGCTTTTGCTAACATGTTTATCATGACGGGCGGCGGGCCTGGTAACTCCACTTACACGTTGACGTACCTGATGTACCGTTCTGCTTTCCGTGTTGGTGAATTCGGCTATGGCAGTGCGGCTGCAGCATTCCTTGTTATTGAATGTTTGATTGTAACGTTAGCGATTAATAAACTCATTGCTCGTGAGCGAATTACCTATTAAGGAGGATGACAAATGAACGGTTTCATGAAATTGCGCAAAAAAAATCCGCTCCTTGGCATCCTATTATGGGTGTATGCGGGGTTATCGGTGTATCCGTTATTGTGGATGATTTTCTATTCACTGAAAAATAACAATGAAATTTTCGTTACGAATCCTTTCGGAATTCCAACACATTTTCGCTTCGAAAATTATGTGGACGCGTGGTCCAAATTTAATGTACCGCAGTACTTCAGCAACAGCTTGCTCGTGGCAGCCTGTACGGTCGTAGGCACGATTGTGCTCTCTGTAACGTTTTCTTATGCAGTAGCTCGCATGCAGTGGCGTTTCAAGGAAGTGGCAAGAATCTATGTAGTCATCGGGATGTTCATTCCGATACAAGTTATCATGATCCCGTTGGCTATTCTTGTTCGTGATTTCCACTTAGCTAACACGTATGGTGCACTCATTGTTCCTTATATTGCCTTTAATATTTCGTTCTCCAGCATGGTGTTTTACGGTTTCTTTCGTTCAATCCCGGTTGAGCTTGAAGAATCCGCCTGCATGGATGGGGCTAGCATCTACCGGACGTTTTACACCATTATTTTACCTATTATCAAGCCGGCAATGGCGACGATGGTCATTTTCGTTTTCTTATCCTCTTGGAATGAATTCACGATGGCACTCATTTTAATTACCAAAGAATCACTGAAAACCTTACCGCTAGGATTACTATTCTTCCAAGGTCAGTTTACGACAAACTGGGGTGCAATGGGGGCAGCGATGACGATTGCCAGCTTGCCAACTGTCTTGGTTTATATCCTCTTCAGTGAACAAGTTGAGAAGGCGATGACCGTAGGGTCCGCTGTGAAAGGATAATATTGGATATAAATGTTGAAATGACCCCATTTTGGGGTCATTTTTTGCATGAAAAGTGCTCTTTTAACCATATATCAATTCCCCTTATAAGTCCCATAAGATGATTCTAATTGACCTATGAGGCGCACTATGATAGTTTTCAATGGAGAGTAAAAATAGTGCGAATAATAGCAAAGCTTATCAATACATGCTGATGAGGTGGATTTTGTTGGAACTTCAAGTCTTAAACAGTCCTTTTAACCAAGAGCAAGTTGAATTGCTCAACCGCGTCCTACCAACGTTAACAGATACTCAACGTATTTGGCTGAGTGGCTATCTAACGGCTCAACAAGGTTCGACAAATTCCGTGGCAGCACCTGTTACTACCGTACCAACGGCTGTAGCTAGTCAACCTGTCATTTCCAAAGAAGTAACTGTCTTATTCGGATCCCAAACAGGTAATTCTCATGGCTTAGCCAAAAAGCTAGCGAAGAAGCTAGAAGAGCAATCGTTCCAAGTCACGCTTTCCTCTATGAACGATTTCAAACCGAACAATTTGAAAAAGGTTCAAAACCTTCTCATGATCGTTAGTACGCATGGCGAAGGCGATCCACCGGATAATGCGATCTCCTTCTACGAATTCCTTCATAGCAAAAGAGCGCCTCAATTAGAAGAACTTCGGTATTCCGTTCTTTCTTTGGGTGATACGTCGTATGAATTCTTCTGTCAAACAGGTAAAGATTTTGACAAGCGTTTGCAAGAGCTTGGTGCAAAATCATTAACTGAGCGTGTTGATTGTGATGTAGACTTTGATGAGCCAGCTGCGGCTTGGGTTTCTAGCGTGCTGGGTGCTCTGAGTGCTTCATCGGCTAGTGCTGTTGTTGGAGGTTCATCTGCTGCGGCTGGAAGTGCCCCTTCCACGGAGTCGGAATATTCCAGAACCAATCCGTTCCAAGCGGAAGTGCTTGAGAACTTGAACTTAAATGGCCGCGGCTCCGATCGTGAAACGCGCCATGTGGAAATCTCCTTAGAGGGTTCGAATCTGCAATATGAACCAGGTGACAGCTTGGGTGTATTCCCAGAGAATCATCCGCGTCTAGTTACTGAATTGATTCAAGCTATGGACTGGAATGCAAGCACGCCAGTTGCTGTAAACAAAAATGGGGAAGAGCGTCCTTTGCAAGAAGCGCTTACTCGTTACTACGAAATCACTACATTGACGAAGCCTTTGTTAGAGCAAGTTGCAAAGCTTTCTTCAAACGAGAAGCTTCAAGCACTTGTTGCCCCTGGCAATGAAGCTGAGTTGAAATCGTACATCGCTGGCCGCGATTTATTAGATTTAGTGCAAGACTTCTCCTTACAAGGTGTGTCTGCTAGTCAATTCGTAGCTGTGCTTCGTAAACTGCCTGCTCGTTTGTATTCCATTGCTAGCTCATCCAAAGCCTCACCGGATGAAGTGCACATCACTGTACGTGCGGTTCGCTATGAAGCGAATGGACGTAATCGTTATGGTGTTTGTTCCGTACACTTGGCAGAGCGTGCACAGTCAGGTGCTGCGTTGCCGGTTTACATTCAGAACAACCCGAATTTCAAGCTTCCTGAGAACCCAGAAACGCCAATTATTATGATTGGACCTGGTACCGGCGTAGCGCCATTCCGTTCTTTCCTTGCAGAGAGAGAAGAGACGGGTGCAGATGGTAAAACGTGGTTATTCTATGGAGATCAACACTTCGCTACAGACTTCTTGTACCAAGTTGAATGGCAGCGCTGGTTGAAAGACGGCGTTCTAACGAAACTAGACGTAGCTTTCTCCCGTGATACGGATCAAAAAGTATATGTACAGAATCGTATGTTGGAGAAAAGCCGCGAGCTGTATCAATGGCTGCAAGAAGGCGCTGTTGTCTATATTTGCGGTGACGAGAAGAAGATGGCACATGATGTGAATGCTGCGCTGCTCACGATTCTTGAGCAAGAGGGCGGATTAAATAACGAAGAGGCCGTGCAATATTTGGCTAATATGCAACAGCAAAAACGTTATCAACGGGATGTTTATTAAAACGGGATCCCCGCGATCGCGAGAGGAGAAAGCTCAAGATGTCAGAAAATAATTTACTATCGAAGAATAGTGCGCCGCATAGTGATGTTGAACAAATTAAAATCCGCAGTAATTATTTGCGCGGAAGTCTAGAAGAAACGCTTGAAAATCGTATCACCGGTTCCATCCCCGAGGATGACAACCGTTTGATGAAATTCCACGGCAGCTACATGCAAGACGATCGTGACTTGCGTAACGAACGTGCGAAGCAGAAGCTAGAGCCTGCCTACCAGTTCATGCTGCGCGTACGTGCTGCTGGCGGTATCGTAACGGCTGACCAATGGTTGATGATGGATCGTGTAGCTCAGAAGTATGCGAATGGCACCATTCGTCTTACAACGCGTCAATCCTTTCAGTTGCATGGTGTAATCAAATGGAACATGAAGAAAACGATTCAAGAAGTTAATGCATCCATGCTAAGTACGCTTGCTGCATGTGGCGACGTGAATCGTAACGTGATGTGTAACCCTAACCCCTACCAATCCGAAATTCACGGCGAGGTATATGAGTGGGCGAATCGCATCTCGAACCACTTGGACCCACGTACGAGAGCGTACCATGAGATTTGGTTAGACGGCGAGAAAATCGTCGATAGCCGCGACGATGAAGAGCAAGAACCAATCTACGGACCTGTGTATTTGCCTCGTAAGTTCAAGATCGGTATCGCAGTTCCGCCATCCAACGATGTAGATGTATATTCGCAGGATCTTGGTTACATCGCGGTTATTGAAGATGGCCGTTTGGTGGGCTTTAACGTATCCGTCGGTGGCGGTATGGGGATGTCTCACGGTGATGTCAAAACGTATCCGCAAGTTGGTCAAGTGATCGGCTTCATCAAGCCAGAGCAAGCTGTTGATCTAGCTGAGAAAACCGTCATGATCCAACGCGATTACGGTGATCGTTCCGTTCGTAAACATGCTCGTTTCAAATACACAATCGACGATCGCGGTATTGAGTGGTTCGTGAATGAACTACAAACGCGTCTAGGTTGGAACCTTGAGCCAGCTCGCGCCTTCCATTTCGAATCCAACGGAGATCGTTATGGTTGGGTGAAGGGCAGCAATGGCAAATGGCATTTCACAATGTTCATCCAGAACGGCCGCGTGATGGATGATGGAGACTATCGTCTGATGACAGGTCTTCGTGAAATTGCTAAGATCCATAGTGGTGATTTCCGACTTACGTCGAATCAGAACTTGATCATCGGCAACGTGAGCGCTCAGAAAAAGAAGAAAATCGAAGAGCTGATCAAAGATCACGGCATTACGGATGGTCTACACTACTCCGCATTGCGTAGAAATTCGATGGCGTGCGTTGCATTCCCGACTTGCGGACTCGCAATGGCGGAATCGGAGCGTTACCTACCTTCTTTGATTACGAAAGTAGAGTCAATTCTTGAAGGTGTTGGCCTTCGTGAGCAGGAAATTACAATTCGGATGACAGGTTGCCCGAATGGTTGCGCACGACCAATGCTGGCTGAACTTGCGTTCATCGGTAAAGCCGCGGGCAAGTACAACATGTACCTTGGTGGCGGATTCGCAGGAAACCGCTTGAATAAATTGTACAAAGAAAACATTGGTGAGTCCGAGATTTTGGATTCCTTGCAAACGATCATCCCTCATTATGCCAAAGAGCGTCAAAATGATGAACACTTCGGTGACTTTGTCATCCGCGCTGGCTACGTGAAAGAAGTTCGTTCGGGTCAAGATTTCCACGCATAAAATGGAAAGAGCAGTTCGAGTCGTTCGCGACTTGAACTGCTTTTTTTCTACCACATAAGAATTTATAATTAACCGATACTCGGAAGAACAAATTCTTATTGGCGATAAAAACAACATTTAAAACGCGGTCGCTCATCCTCGAAGTACTTCGATAGAAGTTTTTCTCAATGCGAAACAGATGGAAAATCTCCATCTAATTCCTTCGATTTTTCTTCGAAAAGGAAAATAACTGGAAAAACTCCAGCTATTTCGGTCATTTTCTGCGATACTAACAGAAATCCCAAAATTAGCTGGAGTTTTTCCATCTAAATGTAGAATACGGCTGATTTACATGAAATTAGCTGTATATTTTCCAGTTAAAGCTGAGCCTGAAGCTCGGAATGGAGCCGACAAACAGGCTGACGCAACGGGTCGAGGTAAGTGGAGTGCCTCTCACTGTCACAGTACAGCGCTCTCGCTCATAAAGCACTTACCTGTTCCCGCTCTCAGTAACTCATTCCCTCACTAATCTCCTCACTGTGCCMCCTTGCTCACCCAAAACGTCACATTATCCCCAACCAAGCCCTTGGTTCCTGCTTTTGGTTCCTGTTTCGTTACTGTGCCTTTGGCCTGCGTGCTTGTTTCAATGACGAAGTTGTAGTGAAGTCCAGCAGCAAGCGCCAATTGTTCGGCATCCGCTTGCGTCTTGCCGACCAGATTAGGTACTTCAGTTTCCTCGGTACCTTCATTCATACTCGTTAGCTTAGCATTTGGTGTGGCGCTTGGGCTGACGGTTGCCATCGGTGTGCTTGTTGGCGTAGGAGAGATGATGACGACGGTTTGAACAACTTTTGGCTCTGGCCACAGATACCACACGGAGACAATCCCTATCACGAGAGCTGAAACGGACCCTAACGCAATCAGCTTAGCTGAACGATTAGAACGAGTATGACTCTCATATTGAGCCGCTTGCAGTACTTCCGTTGATTCCTCAGGGATCAGCTCATCCTGTATTATGCTTTTGTTGTTAGGGACAGAAGGAGGTAAACTCCGCAATCCGAAAACGAGCGACGATAACGAGGATTGCCCATGACAAATAAATTTGATGAGGCGAATTAATGCTAATTTTTGCTCTGTCGTCGCACTTGGAATCGAAGCGCGCTCCAGACTCGTATGCATAACCTCGAATGTATCGGAAATCGTTTCGCTCCCCGTAAGCAGCTGAATCATTAAGCGGCAAAGCCCAACGGCTCCCTGCTCTTGAGGTTCATCTACCTCCCAATAGTTGATGACGGAAAGTTTATTCTGATCGGTTAACCATAAATTATCTGGACGTACGGAAAAGCCTGTAATCTTGTCTTCCATAGCATCCAACAGAGAAACTCCTAAGTCGCTAATGATCGCGACAACAGCGGCATAGGTCCATTTGCGTTTGAACATGGTATGGGCAAACAGCGAACCACTTTTTGCTTGTAAAATAATGGTGACGGCATCCTGAGCGATAGATGTATCCAACATGTGATGAAATCCATCGTGAATAAACGCGGCTTTATCCTGAAGTGAGCTTATGTAATCGACACCGAGTTGATTGTGACGAAGCGCTTTACGATACAGTAATACTTTGCGAGTCAGAAATACATCATCACCATAATGGAGAGTTCCATGASGGAAAGAGACGATTTGTGTACTTGGCACGTATCGTGTACCTATTCGATCGGGCATGGAATAACCATCCTCTCTGGCGTGTATGATTGGTTTACTCTTTATTATAAAGGATTCGAAGGCAGATAGGAATTTAGGAGTACTCGTTATAAAAAATCACATAATTAAGTGAAAAATTTGTGGAATTTTATCAAAATAGTTCGAATTGCCTGTATTTTGATAGGATTCGTTGTAAGATGGGTCCATAAATTAAGTTTCGTGTCAGGATTGTTGACGCAAATGGAGGCGTGGATCAGGATGAATGATAACCGTATGGATAAAAACTTGACTTCAACGTTGTTTAAGCCTGCGATTTACCTATTGAATAGACTTAGGTACCCGCATAAATTTTTCCTTATAGGTTGTGTATTCGTAATTCCGATTACGCTGTTAGCCGAACAATTATTAGCTGGGACAACGCAAAATATGCGTGGAGCTAAACTCGAAATGTCAGGTATATCTGTTCAACGTGAATTGGGTGAATTGTTGATCCGATTGGATCAATTCGGACAAAGTTTACCTTCGACGGACGGTGTCCAACCACCTGATAAGACAGATTTGAAACAAGTGCAAGTACACATTGATCGTACCATGTCGTGGTTGAAAGCGGAAGTGGAGCATGCCAAGACACCATTGCTGGAAGAGAAATTTGTTTCAGGTATCTTGGAGCAGTGGCAATCGATTGCTTCGAGTGTAGATGGGTTAAGTCAGAAGTACTATGAACTTCAACATGAGCAAATGGAACAACAGGTGATTCAACTCATACATATCGTAGAGCAGAAGGCGAAGCTGGATTTGGATCCTGAAGAAGGCACGAGTGCCCTCATAGACTTTACTGTACATCTTTTTCCTGCATTTTGGAATAATCTTGAGAAAATTGAGCGAAAAGGGATTGAAGTTGCTGCTCGTCGGTCTATCAAAAACCCGGAGGAACAAGAGGAATTAATCCAAATAAGTGGTGAAGGACAGTCTATTTTAACAGAGATTCAATCGTTTGGGGAACAACTCCATAAGCTAAATGCTGAGACTGCCTCCACGAGTCTTGCTTTGCATGAAAAGAGCGTATCGTCTGCGCTTGTGACAATCGAAGCATTGAATGAAAAGCTAGTCAACACGGGTGTTATTCAAATTACGGCGAATGAATTCGCGGCTACATCACGTTCATCCAAAGAAGCAGCGATTGCTCTGTATACGCACCAGCTTAGTTTGTTAACGGAATTACTACAACAGCGTGTGGATGCTTATACGAGAAGTTTAGTGATCGACGCACTTATTGTGCTGGGTATACTGCTGCTAGCTGCGTATTTATTTATTGCCTTTTATATAGCTGTGAAAAAGGGGATTGACGAGCTAGCTCGAACTTCACAGCTTCTCGTACAAGGAGATATGACAGTCCGTGCCCAATCCTACTCTAGGGATGAATTTAGCAGCGTAGTAAACGCCTTTAATCACATTGCAGATAGCTTCACAGGTGTTATTCGCCAGAGTCGACTTGTGGTTCAGCGAGCTTTCGACTCGTCGAAGCAGCTTCAATCGAATGTGAAGGAAACCTCCGCTGATTCGAGGGCTATTCAGTTCATCATGACGAATATGGCGCAAGGTTCGGAAGTCTTGATGAAAGGTTCAGAGGAAACCTCATTTGCCATGAACGAGGTGGCTACTGGCGTACAACGCATTGCAGAAACATCCTCATTCGTCGCTGAAGCTGCCAACGAAGCTGCGATCGAAGCAAGACAAGGATTTGAAGACATGAGCCTAGCGGTACACCAAATGTCTTCAATCAAAATGAAAGTATCTGAAACAGCAGCAACGATCTCGGAGCTTGTTGAATTATCTACGCAGATTGATCGAATGCTTGATGTGATCACGGATATTTCTGAGCAAACTCGACTACTAGCATTGAATGCTTCCATTGAAGCGGCAAGAGCTGGTGATCATGGTAGGGGCTTTCAGGTGGTTGCTACAGAGGTAAGGAAGTTAGCTGATCAATCGAGTGAATCTGCCAAGAACATTGTTCAGTTGATTGCGAAAGTGAAGAGCAGCTCCAAATCCGTTGTAGAGAAAGCACAATTGGAGATTGCCGAAGTAGATAAGGGGAGCTTGCTTATCGCAAAGGTAGGCATCGTATTTGAATCCATCTTGCAAGCTGTTGATCAAGTAGCGGAGCAAATTCAGGAGGTTTCAGCGGCTTCTGAGCAAATATCCGCGAGTACACAGCAAGTATCCGCCTCGATGGAGGATAGTGTTCAGATTTCGCGGCAAGCAACTTCATATACACAAGATGTTACCTTGTCACTACAAAAACAAGCAGCCTCGACCATGGAAGTCGAGCGCTCCTCAACAACATTGAATCACATCTCCGAGGAGCTTCTTCACGCATTAACCCATTTTCAACTTGATTAATACGTATGTCATAAACCTTTCATTGCTGACTGCCACAGCGATGAAAGGTTTTATTTTACTAGGATTATTCTATGCGTAAGCGGATCTAAATGATATGATAGAGCAATCATGTTTTTACAAATTAAACCAAAATGAGGAKGGAAAATGTTGAAAAAGGTCGCAATTTTGGGTGGCGGTGTTGCTGGACTGAGTGCTGCTCATGAGCTGATCGTACGAGGATATGATGTGTCTGTTTACGAGTTTAAGAGTATTCCAGGCGGAAAAGCAAGAAGTATGCCTTATGTTGGTAGTGGAAAAGGTGGACGTAGGGATTTGCCAGGTGAACACGGCTTTCGTTTATTCCCGCGCTTTTATCGACATGTCATAGATACGTTGAAACGAATTCCTTACGAAAATAAAACCGTTTACGATAACTTAATGGAAGTAACGCGATTAGATATCGCTACCAATACAGCGCCACTGCAGCCTCTCCCTGCCAAAATCGTAGTCAACAAAAATAATATAGCTTTAGCGAAGGAATTGATCAATCATAAGCTGGGCCTTACAAAAGAAGATTTAGAACAATATGGTCGGAAGCTTTGGCAAGCTATGACGAGCTGTGAAGAGCGTATACGTGAGGAATATGAAATGATCGATTGGTGGGATTTCATAGAGGCGGAGAAGCAATCTCCTGCATTCCAGAATATATTTGCAGGATTCACCAAAACGTTGGTTGCCTGTCAGTCCAAAGTCGCAAGTACGCAAACTGTAGGGCCTGTAGCCGCTCAAATGACGCTTAATCTGTCTACGCCTGGGACGAGCTTCGTGCGTCTCTTGAATGGGCCAACGAATGACAAATGGATATACCCGTGGTTGACGTTCCTTCAGGCGCGAGGCGTGGACTATCATTTAAATGCTAAGGTTGAGCGTATCCATTGTGTTGACGGAGTTATCCGCAGTGCGGAGATTACGGAGAACGGGGAAACGATCCATATTGAAGCAGATTACTATATTGCTGCGTTCCCTGTTGAGGTGATGGGACCTCTCATTACAGAGGCTATGCTCGAGGCGGATCCGTCTCTTCGAGGGGTTCAGAGGCTCGTGGAATCGGTCGCTTGGATGAACGGCATTCAATATTATTTGAAAGAAGACGTCCCCGTAACGCATGGACATGTGATTTTCTTGGATGCACCATGGTCATTGACTTCCGTTTCCCAGAAACAATTTTGGCCTGATGTGAATTTAAGTGAGTACGGTGATGGCAGTGTCAAAGGGGTGCTCTCCATTGATATTTCGGATTGGGATGCGCCAGGCATTCTATATGGTAAACCGGCGACCCATTGCACACCGGAAGAAATTAAGGAAGAAGTCTGGGCTCAGATGAAACAAAGTCTGAATGTAGATGGTGCGGTTATTTTGAGGGACGAGATTCTTCATTCCTGGTTTTTGGATAGTGACATTCAATATGATGAAGTGGCACAATCTTGCACGAATGAAGCTCTTCTGTTTATTAATCGTGTCGGTACTTGGGAAGATCKGCCTGAAGCGTACACGGGCATTCCGAATCTCTTCTTAGCGTCTGATTACGTGCGTACAAACACGAATCTAGCGACGATGGAAGGAGCTAATGAAGCAGCGAGACGAGCGGTTAATGCCTTGCTGAAACAAGAAGAATCAACAGAGAAGCCTTGTGAAATATGGGACATGTATAAATTCKAGATGGGTAATATCK
>NZ_JBFTPF010000063.1:0-29690 GCF_056398345.1 Paenibacillus sp. 01T442 | reverse complement strand
AGCTGTTCTAGATTGGAAAGCAGCAGGAAATCGCCTATCTTGCCAGGGGCGATTACCCCGCGGTCATACATCCGCATCCGCTTGGCTGGAGAGAGTGTGCTGGCATAAATGGCCTGCTCGGGCTTCATACCCATGCCGATTGCTTTGCGCACAATATGATTCAAGTGCCCGCGGTGCTGGAAGGAGTCAGCCATCACATCATCAGTAACGAAGCAATAATGCTCGGATACATCATGATGGATTAAATAAGCCATAACTTCATCCGTCATTGATTTCTCTTGAATTTCGATGAACATGCCCGCAGCGATCCGGGCTTCCATGCCCTCAATCGACTGATGCGTATGATCCGAGTCAACTCCGCTGTAAATCATCCGGTGCAGGTCCAAATCCAACAGCTTAGGCACATGCCCTTCGATGATAAGATGCGGATAGTTGGCACGGACATGGTTGATGATTTGATTTGTTTTGCAATCGGGGTCTGTAATAACATCAACGAAATTCATGATTTCACCCAGACAGATGATCCGCTCCGTACGTAACAGCTCGTCCAAATCGGCGATATGAATCTCGCCGCCTGTCGTTTCCATGGATGTCGCTGGAACCGAGCTCGGGATCGCATAGAACATGTCCGCGACAGTGTCCTGACTTGCTTTCATAAACTGCTTGACTCCATCCAGTCCGAAGACGTTGGCAATCTCGTGAGGTTCGGGCACAATGGTTGTGACCCCATTACGGATGAGTCCGTAGGAGAACGTCTCTGGTGTCACCATCGTGCTTTCAATATGCAAATGGATATCGATAAGACCTGGAATCATGTAACGGCCATTTCCGTCCAAACGTTCCGCGGCTTCGAAACTTTCCGATCCTCTTTTGCCAATATATAGAAATTTACCATCCAGTATGGCTGCATTGCCATGGATAAATGTTTTAAAATAACTGTTATAAATATGAACATTTTCAATCAGTACATCAATGCRCATCTGTCTTCACCTCCAAGTCCACTACTCAACGATTACTAATTTCTCACCTGGAAAATGAAGCCGAACCTCTTGCCCATTCGCGTAAGGAAGCTCCATCTCTTTATTCACGGTGAAGGAACCAAGTTCCGTTTCAATCACATACTGATAGCTTCGCCCGAGGAACGTGCTAACCTTGACGCGGCCGCTCACGCGATTGGCCCCTGCCTCAAGCTCATCCAGGGTTCCCATCACGACATCGTCCGGACGAATAGCTCCTTGCTTGCCTTGCTGTTCGCCTTTACTCGCATGCTTGGTTACAGCGAACATATAATTTTTCACCTTGAGGGCAATCTCTTCACTGCTATCAAATCGTGACTCGAAGGTGATAAAATTCGTAAACCCGATAAACCGCGCCACGAACTCCGTCTTAGGATATTTGAATATCGTCGCCGGAGCGCCTAGCTGCTCGATAATCCCTTTATTCATGATTGCTACTTTATCGGAGATCGAGAAGCACTCTTCCTGATCATGCGATACATATACCGTCGTAATGCCCAGCTCCTGCTGGATACGGCGGATCTCCACCCGCATGTTGACGCGCAGATTCGCATCCAAATTGCTCAGCGGCTCGTCGAAGAGCAGCAGTTCCGGCTCGATGACGAGCGCCCGCGCAATCGCGACGCGCTGTCTTTGACCGCCCGACAGCTCTTTAGGGTAACGCTTCTCGAAGCCGGATAAGCTGACGACATCGAGAATGTGACGCACACGGCGATCCAGCTCCGCCCCACTCACTTTGCGCAAGCGTAGGCCGAAAGCCACATTATCGTAAATCGACAAATGAGGGAATAGCGCATAGCTCTGGAAAACGAAGCCAAAATTGCGTTTATTCACAGGAACACGCGTATAATCTTTTCCATTCAAAGAGAAAGTGCCTGATTTCGCCTCGATGAATCCTGCTATAAGCCGCAAGGTCGTCGTTTTCCCGCATCCGCTAGGACCAAGCAGCGAGATCAAGCTTCCTTTTTCAACACTTAGGTTAAAATCCTGCAGAATATAGTGCTGGTCATAGGCAACCGAAATTTTTTCCAGTGATAGCAATGCCATGAATACAAGCCTCCGTTATCGTTTGGTGAAATAGGATAAACCCATCAACCGTTCAATGATGAACATAAGTACAGCTGTGAACAGCATCAGCAGTACAGAAATAGCAGCAATTGTCGGATCAAAATGATTCTCCACATAAGTCAGCATCTGAATAGGCAGTGTACTGACCCCAGGCCCCGTCATAAAGACTGAAATATCCACATTATTAAAAGATTCCAAGAATGCAATCAAAATTGCCGCAATAATCCCGGATTTGATATTTGGCAGTACGACTTTAAAGAAGGTCTTCAAGTGGCTGCTGCCCAAGCTTAACGCGGCTTCTTCAATCGCAAAATCGAAATTCGATAAGCTAGAAGCAATTACTCGAATGATAAAAGGCAGCATGATGACTGTATGTCCAACCAGCAAGGCCGCATATATCGGTAGGTGGTACACCACGATCAGGTACTTGAGCATCGTAAAACCAAGTACAATACCAGGAATTAGCACCGGGKAAATGAAGATCGCATTGAGCGTTTCCTTCCCTTTGAACGCAAATCGGCTTAATGCGTAAGCGGCAGGAATCCCCAGCAGCAGCGCAAATAAATTACCGAGCAGCGATACGATGATGGAAGTGCTGAACGTCGACATGAACATCTTGACGTCCAGGATGTTACGGTACCATTTTAAAGAGAAGCCTGTCGGCGGGAATTTCAAGATACTCCCTGGCTCAAAAGATGCAAATGCAATGATGACGAGCGGCCCGAGCAAAAATAGATAGACAAGAAGCGTAAATACGGCCAGCCCTCGGTTCTTCTCCCGCATATTTCTACCCCTTCGGATTTAATTTAACAGCCAGTTTGTTCATCAGTGCGATGACCACAAAAGTAATCACAATCATAATTACCGCAATAACGGAGGCGAGATACCAATCATTCAGCGTAATCGCGTTCTGATATAGGAATGTGGAGATAACCCGCTGCTTGCCTCCGAGCAAAGCCGGTGTCGTGTAGGCCGTCAGACTGCCCACGAAGACTAGAATACTTCCTATGATTAATCCGGGTACGCTAAGCGGCACGATGACTTTGACGAAAGCTTTGAAGCGACCCGCTCCCAAGCTTTCCGCCGCTTTCAGCAGATCCGGATCTATATTCTCAAGAACACCCACCAAGGTAATAATAATGAGCGGCAGGAATAAATGGACCAGACCGATCATCATCGCAGCAGGCGTGTACAAGATATCGAGCGGCTCCTTGATCAAGCCAATAGCGATCAGCGCATTATTCAGCAGCCCCTTTTTGCCCAAAATAATCATCCAACTGAATGACCTAACAACAGAGCTGGTGAGCAGCGGAAAAATCGCTAAGGCAAGCAGAATCGCCTTCTGCCTTGGGCTTTGCTTGGAGATGAAATAGGCAACCGGGAAGCCCACCACGATGCATAGCAAGGTTGTGACCACACTAACACGCAGGGTCGTCCATAAAATTTTCAGAAAGTAGGGGTCCTTGAAGAAACTCCAGTAACCGGCTAATGTGAAGCTGCCTTTATTGAAAAAGGTTGAACCTATCGTAAGAAGGATCGGAACCACCATGAAAACCGTCAGGAACAGTAATCCAGGCAGCAATAGTAAATATAAATACGTTTTTTTCATGTAGCTTTACTCCTGTTCCTGGGTTCGCTAGGCGCGCAATGCGCGGATAAATTGGTCTAGAAAAGCTTCGGCGGACACTTCCATACACACATGGACATTAGCAGGCTTAGCCAATCGGCTTTGGAAATCACAGACCGTTTGCCCGTCGCACAGCTCACTTCGGGTTTCTACATCTACGTAATAATGGCGGGTGGTAACCAGATCTTTATTCAGCGCCACCCCGACTGCGAGCGGGTCGTGAAGGGCGCAAGCCCGTACACCGTTGCGCTCTTGATAACGTTGCATGTAATCTGCTGTGCTTTCCTTGACATAGCGGCCAATCGGTGTATCTCCGAGCGAGCGGATATGTTCTTCTGTCAGCAGCGCCTTCCGGGTCACATCCAAGCCTACGAGCGTTATGGCCGGGAATCCCGCATGCAGCACGATCTTTGCTGCTTCTGGATCGACGTACATGTTATACTCCGCTGTCGGCGTCACATTCCCGAAACCTTGGACAACGCCGCCCATTACAACAACTTCGCGGACCTGATGAATCAAGTCTGGGTATTTCATAACAGCCATGGCCAGATTCGTCAGCGGCGCGGTCATAATAAGCGTGACTTCACCTGTGTGCTGCTTCACTTGCTCAATGATGAAATCGACTGCATGTCCTTCAGCCGCGCACATGTGAACCTGCATATCGCTTAAAGCTCCGCCAAGTCCATCCTTGCCGTGAACGCGATGTTCAAAATAAGTTGTGCGCAGCAGAGGCTTATTCGCCCCTTTAATGACTGGAATCTGCTGCTCCATTCCCAGCAGCTGCAAGACTTTGCAGGTATTCAGGGTCGCTTGGTCAAGTGACACATTGCCGTTCACCGTAGTGATACCTAGCACTTCCATTTCCCCGCTGCCAACAGCCAGCAAAATGCCCAGCGCGTCGTCTACGCCTGTATCAACATCAAGGATGACCTTCTTAGTCATGATAAACCCCMTTCCATTTCATACAGACAAGGGTATATCCATAATCATATACCCTTGTTCAATTTCAACTATTGAGTGACTTCTTTATTCCAGCGGTCAATCCAACCTTTAAGGTTTTGATTCACGAATTTCATGTCCAATTTGCGAAGCTTGCTTACGACTTCTGTTCCATAAGTAATACCTTGCGCTTCATCAGCCGAGAGCTGAAGTGTCGTATTCACAGGTGAATCGATTTTGGACTTTGCTGATTTTTCTTGGACTTCTTTGCTCAAATGCCAGTTGATAAAATCTTCAGCCAACTGCTTATTTTTACTTCCTTTGATCACGTTAACCGTATTCATGACAGCGTATGCCCCTTCAGTCGGGGAAACAAACTTAGTTTCCGGTACAGCCGTTTTCAAATCCTTTACATACATTTCCATGATTGGCCCAGCGGCAATTTCCCCTTGCGCGAACATGTTCACGAATTCGGAAGTTTGCCCGTAGTATTTGACGACGCCTTTATTTAGTTCTTTCACCTTGGCGAATGCTTGATCCGCATTGAACGTTGTGTTGCCTGCAACGACCGATGCCGCATCAAGGATCATTGGACCTGTTGTCGACGTGATGCTTGGCAATGTCAGTTTCTTCGCAAGCTCAGGACTCCATAAGTCGCTCCACGACTTGATTTCTTTACTCGTCGCCTTCGGATTATAGGCGATTCCCAACCGACCAATCGTATAGGCAGGACCATAGTCTTCACCAAGCGGAGCCTTAGCCAAATCGTAGATGTCTTTCAAATTCGGAATACGGGTGCGATCAATCTTTTCAAAGAGTCCAGCTTCAATACCTTGCTGTGCATAGTAATCGGATAAATAGATAAGATCCACTTTGGAACTGCTGCCTTGCTTCACTTTGTTCAGACGCTCCGAGTTGTTCCCAATTTCCAGTACGATCTTGACGTTGTGCTCTTTCTCAAACGGCGCATATACTTCTTTCTTGAAGAAGTCATCCGAGAAGCCCCATGTAGAAATGACTAATTCGGTAGGCGCTCCTTTGGCTGTTGCCGTCGGTGCCGTTGAAGCTGGACTTGCGCTTGCAGTACCCTGATCTTTGGACGGAGCTGCGCCGCATCCTGTGAGAGCTAGTCCCACCACGGACAGTGAAATAAGGCTATGAAGCATTCTTTTTTTCATCATGAATAACCTCCCAAGTTTGTATATCTATATTTTGAAGCGTCAAACCCTTGTCAATTTTTACTAGTATGCTACCCTCGGCTTCATATCTATGCGCAAAAGCAATAATAAACAGAAAAGTGCCCTTGATAGAAGAAATCTTCTAATCAAGAGCACTTTTCATCGTAAACAATGTAAAGAGACATCTACGGATATACATGCGGTTTCCACTTAAGATAGATCAAAAGTGAAACACCATGGTCTAAGCTATTCGGTTTGTTTAAGAATGATGTTCGTAATTGCCCATTGCGTTGGCGGATCATAATCTCTTAATACCGCATCCATCGATAATCCCATCTCTTGTTCCAACTTCTCGCGGATTCTTTTCTTATATATCGAAGACATATAGAAATCCACTTCGTGTTTCAAAGTCGGCGCCTCGCCTTCAAGCGCGGTAGAACGGGGGGAACGACGATGCTTTGCATGAAAAGTAATGATGTTCTGATCCAGCGATACCTTCAGTAAAGTGGTTCCAAAGCCGAACAATTCTTTAGAAATCTCGTTATATAGGTGACACAGCTTCTTCTTGTACTCATTAGAATCTGATTGGGACATTAAAATCACCTTCAAGAACGATTATTGACTTTTATGATTTCAAATCTATCTTAATAATACATAGGATTACTGAATTAATCAAGCAAATCGTTCGCCTTTTTATCTATATTGACTAATTATAAAGAGTACATCACTGAGAAATATGCCATTTTCCCGAAATATCTCTCATGCTTTGTAAGAATTAATACTTCCACTGAAGGTCCATTCATTCAAATTTCATCAATCACATCACTCTTCGCAAAATATTAAAGTGTTTTCCTCACAACATGGGATCTTGCATGATCATTATAATTTTTGAATATCAATCGACTAAAATTGTAAGCACCGTTATTCCAAACATGGAAATCATGAAAACCATTCTTAATCCGAATTTGATAAAAATGATAAAGAGGATTCCCCGAATGTATAAGCCCATCTATAGATTTTATGTAGCTGCCATTTGCTACTCCGTCTGCATCGCCGCAGGTGGTATATAGTAAATGAAGGTCATAGAAGCATGATGTAAGACTGACTCCAAGCGTTTTGCCATCACTTGACGTAGGAGCGTTGGAAAAAGCTCCGACATTAGCAAACAAATCTATCATGCCTGGAGCGAGCACAGTCTTGTCCAACCCGTTATTCCAGGGACTCTCTGTGCCAGTGATTCGCGTCGAATCATGGCGGTATCCGCCGAGTATCAGATTCAAGGCTTGCATTCCCCCCATCGAAAGCCCGGCGATCGCTCTGCGCCTGCGGTTATATATGATTCCCTCAGGTGAAGTGACTGTTATATCTGCGAAGGTTTTGTAATTGGATTCTATAGATGGAATTAGATCATATCTCAACTCATAATCGAAGTAATAGAATCCCAGCATATTAGTTCCTTCGGAATTAAAGGAGCTATCCGTCCAGTCGTACGCGCTTCTTCCGTTGGGAAATACAACGATCAGCGGTTCGATATCGCCGTTTACAATAAGATTGTCAAATAGATTGCAAATGATGAATCGTCCGTCGGCCTTACCGTTACTGCTTAACCATTCATCTTGATCCCCACCTACTCCATGAAGCAAATACAGTACATTATATCTAACAGTAGAGTCCTTTGGATCATAACCCGCAGGCAAGTAGACGTTGCATTTCTTCAATATCGCATCTCCTGCAACCGTTTCTCTTCCTGCTTCACTGGCATCTATGTTCCTATCTGTTACAAGCTGTCGAGACAAATGAATATAGTTGCCTACCTTATAGGAAACCTCCTTAACCGTACCTTGAGTCTCTTCATTAACTGATCGCAGATATTCGGCAGGCACTGACGTCACATTTATGCTTCTCATGGATCATTATTGTCCCTTCGGATATATTCTTTCTACAATAAAAAATCATGGCCAGCAGAGACCTGAACAGCATTTGATCCCGTAGCCCAAAACAAAGCTGCCGCACATGAAATTCACGTGCGGACAGCCTTCCTTATTCATGCTCGCGAGCGTTATTGTACCTGTTGAACATCCAAAATCCTAATCATACTAACCGCCGCTTCTGCACGGGTGCTGAAAGCCTTCGGCTTCAGCGTACCGTCTTCGTAGCCGTTCAGAACACCCTTAGCGGTCATAGCTGCAATCGGCCCTTGTGCCCAGGCGGAGACGTCCCCACTATCCTGATAGTCCAAGCTGCTGTTGGCAGATGCCAACTGCGCGGCACGTGCAAGTATTACAGCCATTTGTTCCCTAGTGATGTTGTCATCCGGCCCGAAGTTTCCAACTTCATAGCCATCCACGATCCCCAGCGTGGATGCAGTTGCAATGGCTTCCTTCGCCCAATGGCTGCCGGTATCAGTAAATCCCGCACTTCCAGTTACCGTAAAGTGGAAAGCTTTGACGATCATAGATACAAACTCGGCTCTTGTTACGGCTGCTTCAGGTCGGAATGAACCATCTTGGTAGCCATCGATCACACCTGTCTTCACTAGGGCTTGAATGCCTGCTTCCGCCCAGTGTCCTTTAATATCATTTAAGGCCGGAACCCCGACAGGTGCTGGCTTATTTTCCGCTAATACCGCAAACTTGGTGAAGTGCGTCACACTGCCGGAAACGGTACCTTTCTCCCGATCGACCTTTATGTCGTCCAGTTTGACCCATTTGCCGGTTTCTTCGTTGTACCAGTACAGCGCCAGCTCATGCTCATCGTCTAACAAGCTGATGTTGAACGGAAGGGTGATCGTGACTGGTTTCTGGAACGGTCCTGCTACGTCCTTGATAATCTCGTACACATCTCCAGCCAGCTTCAAATCCGGATCCGGCTTCAGTTGTGAGATGTCGCTCAACTTTTTAATGCTCACGTATATGTCACTGCCTATTGCTCCTGCCGGCAAGTCAACTGCCGCCCCATTATTCTCTACCTTGCCTCCTGTATCTGTTTGCACCTTAACCGCCCCTTCTGGTTCTGCGGTCGAGACAGAGGAAGTCTGCGAGGTCGACGGGGTGGATGTCTGCATTTGCTCAAGCTTCAAAACGCCGAATCTCGAGGTATTCTGATAGGATTGCCCTGTTGGATCGCTCCAAGAAAATACGCTGTCACGGCTTCCTCCGTCCTGATCATTATTAACCTGGAAGTCAAATCCGATCACGGTTCCAGTTTGTGGAGTAATCGTATCCAGCGCTATAGCCGCTTCTACAACGTAACCTCCATCAATAATTTTGGTAGCCGATGTATAGTTATTTTGGGTTGCGTGGCCGCCGACGGTCTTTACATTTTTGAAATTGATCCGGTATTGACCATCGTCACTTTGGTAGCTGTCCGTTTTTCCGTTGTTCTGGTCAACGAAAATCTCCATCGAATCCTGCTCCCATGCGTTGGCATTGGCATCACTCAAATTGCTGTCTAACACAACGGCATAAACATAGAGGTTATGCTCATCCCACATGGTACGCAATTGAGCTTTGGCGACTGCATTGTTATGCTGCTCTACCATCACATCAGCCGTATAAACCGGTGCGTTCGCCCACTTGCTGTCCATTTCGCCATCGATTGCAGGAGTTCCGTAAGAAGCACTTGCCACTTTTACGGCATCGATATAAGTCAAGATCCCGTAACCAAGTAAGTCATTGTCCTGCGTGTTCCGTGGATCACTCCAGGATACGATAACGCCATTGCTCCCATGCTCCGTACCGTCATTAATCCCCTTATCGGTGGCTCTTACGTCAAACTTCACTCCCTTGCCTAATGTGCCTGCCATCGGGATTGATGCTTGCAACACATAACCGTCAGTTCCTTCTGTAATTCGAGCATCATTTCGTGCGAATGTATATTTCTTAATGCCATAGTCATCCACGAAGAGTTCTATTAGATCCGTCGCGGTTTTGGTCATGTCTTTGACCGCTATGCGGGCATACACATTTTGTTCATCCCACAAGGTTTTCACTTCAGCCTGAAGGGTACCTAATTGTTGCGTTTTCAATGCCGGAACCGTGTTCCAAACCGGATCTGAAGCATTAGCCGGTGTACCTTTCGCTGTATTTGCTGTCTGCGCGGTTATTGGAAGATGKGATGGTGTCAGCGTCTTTACTGCTTCAATCATTCCCCAATAAGCATATTTGGCTTGATACTGCACATCGAAAGGGAAAGGAGCATCTTTACGGGTTGTACCTTGGTTATCAAGCCAGGTATGATCATCTGCAATCCCCCATATCGTAACATTGCTGATCCATCCGTCAGGATTATAGGCCTGCGTGTTCGAGGCAGCATGTTTGCCCTCATTGTCCAGCCGAACAAGCTCTTGGAACAATTGCTTATAACGGTAGACTTGTTTCACAAGGCTGGTATCATCATAGCTGGTGGAACTGTTGTCGGTATAAACCGAAACGTCAAGCTCCGTTATTTGATTGTCGAGCCCGGCTTCTCCGAATTTCCGTATGGAATCAGAAATTTGCTCGATCGAAGGACCGCCAATGCTGATGTGCGTTTGATGACCCACACCGTCAATGGGAACTCCCTCGCCTTTCAGCTTTGTCACCAAATTGAACAAAAAGTCGCGTTTGGCCGGATCCTGCGTACTGTAATCGTTGATATACAGTTTAGCGTCTGGCAACTCTTGACGAGCAACCCTAAAGGCTGTACGGATGAAATCCAAGCCAGTCAGCGTATACCACTCGCTCTTCCGCATGCCGTCCGGCTGTCCAGGATCAATAACTTCGTTGACCACGTCGACGGCATTGATTGGCACTTCCATGGAACTATAGTGACGTGCCACGGTTTGGATATACGTCGTCAGACGGTTAAGCACCAGCTGTTTATTCTCCGGTGTAGCTGCAAGCGGCTGGCCCTGCGCATCCTTAAACATCCATTCAGCAGCCTGCGAATGCCAAGCGAGGGTATGCAGCCGGAAATTCATCGTGTGATCCTTGGCATATTGTGCGATCTTGTCTGCTTCCGTCCAGTTCCATTGCCCTTCTGTCGGTTCCAGAGAACCCGGCTTTGTAGCATTCTCAGCTACGAGCGAGCTATAGTGATAATCCAGAAGCGTGTGAACATCGGAAGTAAGCTGATCTCCTGTTACGGCAGCACCGACTTTGAAGTTGTCCGCATAGATGTCCTTCAATGGATCAATATCCGTTTGAATCGGCTTCGGCCCGGATACTTGACCCACATAGGACAAATTGAAATCGTCTATATAGAAGGATCTTGTATCTTCGTACTTATTGGCTACTTCCACGTATGCATTCAATACGGTCGGAGTGGCAGCAACGGTAAACGCACCGGTCAATTGTACCCATTGATCAGAAGTTACCGTCACGTTTGACGAAACATTCGTATATGTACTATCGCCGCTCTGCACAGAGAGCCGCAATACAGTCGGGGATTGTCCCGGAGCCATTTTTACCCAAGTGGACAAATTGTACTTATAGCCCTTGGACATCTTGCCAAGGACATTCAGCAAAGGCCCATCATATTGCTCTGATACCGTGGTCAGCAAGCTCTTGGAGCCGCTTGTGGTGTGATTGTCTGCCGTCGATATATCGATATTGCCGGAGCCGTTTCTGCGCACCCAATTTCCTTGTCCGTCCTCAAAGGAGGATTGGACCCCAGTTTGGTCAACTGTTCCCGAATCAACCGGTGCAGCCGGCGTGACATCAGTTAACTGTACTTCATCGATATAGAGGTCCTCCGTAGTGGTGGAAGCTGAATCCGACTCCACCCATATTTTGAACGCCTTCGTATCACCTGGAAGCTCGTATCCCTTTAGTTCAAAAGTGGTCCATTCAGTGGAACTAACCGACTTATTCACCACCAGCCATGGATATTTATTGGTCAGCGAAGCAGCATCGACATTGGAAGCGATATGGAAATTATCGGTTCCTGCTCCGACTTTAAGCTTCAGTGACAAATCATACGTATGGCCAGCTTGTGTGTACGAAGTCAAATCCAGGAACGGGGAGCTATTACTTGCAGCACGGTTCGTCATCGCCAGGGATTTGGAGCCATCGGAGGCCGTTGCCGACGTCACGGCAATTGAACCGTCTCCCATCCAGGATACCTTAACCCAACCGCCAGTTTGGTCGTCTTCAAAACTTTGGGACAATACGGCTGTATTGCCGGAAGCCGATGCCATCACGGGCACTAGAAGTTGGGGGGAGATCATCCCAAACAGCAGCACAATTGCCATCCATACATGAAGTTGTTTTCTCACAAGCATTCTCATCCTCCTATTTCTGCAATCGCTTACAATTTTATTTCAATTTCATTCTACAACTTAGATAATTGGCTTCACATACTCAAATTAAAGAACAGTCCCCCCTTAATTATGGCAATTTGCCTACCCGATTACACGCCAAAATGCCTGCTTAGGCCGAAGATCCCCATCAAATAGAAACGGCCAATTCTTTCTGCCGCGAACAGKGAAGTTGTCCAACCAGGTATAGTTATCAGCCGCTCCCCAGAAAGTTACCGACGTAATGACTTCTCGATACTCCTTAAATAGCCTGAAGATCTCTTCGTACCTCTGCTGCTGCAGCTCCACCATTTGCTCGGTGGGCACACTCAGATCAGTCCGCCTGTCCTCAAATTGAAACATGGAAAGATCTAACTCGGTGATGTGAAGCTCCAGATCGAGGGAAGCGTATAGCTCGATCGCTTGACTTATTTCATCCAAGGAAGGACCATAGATATTCCAATGTCCCTGCATGCCGATTCCGTGGATAGGAACCCCCTTCTCCTTCAATGAACGGACGAGATTATAAATCTTATCCCGTTTGACAGGCTCTGTCTCGTTGTAGTCGTTATAGAACAGAAGTGCATTCGGATCGGCTTCATGGGCTGCCTCGAAAGCATGGCGGATATAATCCTCACCGAGAATCTCCAGCCATTTGGTACTTCGCATCACCAGATCCACCTTGTCCTCGATCGCCTCGTTGACCACGTCCCACGCATAAACCCTCCCCTTGTAACGACTGGCTACCGTACGGATATGCTCCTGCATCCGTAAGAGAACCAGTTCTCTACTGGCAGGACCGCCGGAAGGGCTTTCAAACACCCAATCGGAGGTTTGATTATGCCAGACCATCGTATGGCCCCGAACGGCAATCCCGTTCTGCATGGCGAAATCCATGATTTCATCCGCTGTCTCAAATGTGTACCGCTCTTCCTCAGGRTGGATCTCCGCGAACTTCATCTGGTTCTCCGCTGTAATGCTGTTATAATGCCTGGCGATGAAGTTTCCTTCGGATCGGATAGTCTTCGTGCTAACAGCAGCTCCGATTCTGAATATGCCCTTATAAGCCTCGTGTAAGCTCGGTACCTTGTTGTTCATAGATTGATAAACCTCCTCATCATCCCCTGTTTAAACAGGCCTTCTATGTTATATGATATAGAATCTGACTACACTTACCATTCACAGATTAAAGATCTCTCCCCCTTTTCTTAAAATCTTTCAAGATGGTGTGCGCTGTTTTCAGTCGCACTCCTAACAAATAGACGTGTATTTCTTAGAAAAGAAATACACGTCTTTCATTTGCCATCCTTTATGCTTTGCTTAACTGTCTAAACACACCGGGCTTGTCAGACACACGTTTCTCAAACTCTTTGAGGAAATGATGATAGTGAACGTATCCGATCTGCTCCGCAATTAGACGAATCGTTTCATCAGTTTCGCATAGCATACGCTTCGCCGCGTTAATTCGCAGGTCATGAATATACTCAATGATGCCTACACCGTTCCTCTTCATAAACGCTTGGCCTAAGTATACTGGGTTCATGAAGAACCGTTCTCCGATATCTTTAATCGTCAGCGATTCCTGATAATGCTCCTGGATAAAACGCTCAATAACTCGAAGGGGATGCCCGGAGAACTTCTCTTTATGCTGCTTTAGCTGGCTCATATACTGCTGCACATACGCTTGCAGGGACTCCTCCACTTCCTGTAGGGAACGATGCTCCCTTCTCAAAAAATCGCGAACACGAGGCAGCGCATCCGAATCAATACCCATGTCCCGCATGACAGCAGCGCTTTTCAAAACAATGCGTATGACCAGCAAATGAACGACTTCCCGGGCCGTTTTGTTAGCTGACAGTATCACAAACATTTGCTTAATCAGGTCCTCAACCCGCTTATCCTGAAGCGCCTCAAGGGCACTTTGAATGTCATCTACGATAGAAACCGCATGTAGATCATAGCTGATTTGCTTGTGATGAATCTTATCGTAATCGAGTGGACCACCGGATATATGAAAGAAATGATGCACGGATGTCTCTAGAGCACCTGCATACGAATCTTCTATATGACGGAGGGACTCCACCCGTGGTCCTATCGAGAAACAGCATTCGATACCTTGCTCATGTAGATCTTCGTATACCTGCCCAGCCCATTCCTCGATCTCAGGGAATGACTCCATAACAAGGCCGTCCTGGCTCCCAAACAAATCGATTGCATGAGCTTTTCGCGAAAGGAAGTAACGTGCATCCAGATCCTGTTTTATGCCGCTAAGCCATTCTACATGAATGTACCTCCAGCCCTGATTTCCTTGTGCCAAKGGATCTAGTATTTCCCCAACGTTTCCGTCTGTTGCCGAAATTTCCMCCAGAAGCATTTGAGCAAGCAGAGTAGGTACTAGACGGTCGGTAACGAGGTCATGGCGTACCCTTTGCTGTTCTCTGTGCTGCAGCTCTTCAATAACGAATTGAATGACAGCCTCCCATTCCCTGTCCAAAGCCGGTTTAAGCAAATAATGCTTTACACCATACCTTAGGGCGGATCGAGCATATTCGAAATCATTATAGCCGCTTAAAATGATGAATACGGGATCGTTGCCTGCTTTTTGCACCCGATCGATTAATTCTAATCCGTCAATGACCGGCATCCGAATATCCGTCACAACGAGATCAGGCTTACAGGCTTCAATGCAGGCTAAAGCTTCTTCGCCGTTCTCGCACATTTGTACGATTTCAAAGCCAAGCTCTTCCCATTCGACCATGAGCTTTATACCTTCCAAAGCGAAAGGCTCATCATCCACGAAGATAACCTTATACATGTCCGATCGTCTCCTCCTGTTTCCTAATAAGACTCAAAGGAATCTGTATGGTAACGCTCGTTTTCTCGAAGGGGATACTTTCAATTTGGAACAGTGAGCGTTCCGCATAAAACAGATTTAAACGTCGATACACATTGCGAAGTCCGATGTTCTTGCCGTTGTCTTCTCCTTTATACAGACTCTGAACAATTTCATCCAATTTTGTGCTGTTCATACCAATTCCGTTATCTTCGACCTTCATGAGCATGTTCATCCCAGCTCTTTCTACAGATATCCGAATTCTGCGATTCCCTTTCACCGATTGAAGCCCATGCTTGCAAGAGTTCTCCACGAGCGATTGAATACTCATCTTCGGGATTCGATACGATAGAACAGAGTCGTCAACGGACAATTCATAGTGGAACCGATCTTGGAATCTGAACTTCTCGATCTGGAGGTACATTTCAGTGAAGCTTAGCTCTTCTTCTACTGTCACCAAATCCTCCTTCCAGCTTAGCAGCCTTCTCAAAATCTGGGACAAGTTTTGAATAATTTCTATCACATGCTCATAACGATATTTCTTGCATACAACAAGAATCGCATTTAATGTATTGAACAGAAAATGAGGATCTACTTGGCTCTGCAAATAATTCAGCTCGGCCTGTACGCGTTCTAGCTCCAAATCTTTTTTTTGAATTTCGAGTTTGTACACGTCGTTAATTAAATTACGAATTTTCTCCGTCATCAAATTAAAGCTGCGAAGAAGATGACCGATCTCATCTTTTCCTTCATACATCGTAATGGGCTCGAACCTCTCATTTTTCACCAACTGCATATGTTTGGAGAGCTTTCTTACCCGGAAATTGAAAGAATGCATAATAATGTAAATCAATATTGTCGGAATGATCGTACTAATGAGCGTCAGCCAGATAAAGAAATGGATAACCCCTCTTCTCTCTTCCGCAATTCGACTTCCCTCTGGAATTCCGACCAGCCGCCAGTTAAGCACATAACTAGCGTTACTGAGAGGACTGACAAAACTATTTTCAGGTAAGCCTGTCAGCTGAGAAACCTTTGACACAGGCAGGGTCGGGAGCAAAGGGTCACTTCCCTTAAACGCACCTGCTGATTCAAGAACAAGCCGATTTTCCTCATCCACCAGCTTGATTAACAAGTAATTACTCTCTTTATCAAACAGCTCCAGCAGCTTATCCATCCGAATATCGATACGCAGATATTTGGAGAATTTCATGAGGTCTGGGAAATTGTCCAGCTTCCGAATAATGCTGACATATACCAATTTTTCCTCGGGATTCATGGGATTCGTATCCAAATAAGAGGTCACTGTCACCTTATCTTTATTTTCGTTCATCTTCTGATACCATTCACTCTTCAGATCATTAGGCTTAAGCATAAAGTAACTTCCACCATTGGATAGCGTTGGGTTCGATGTGTATACGCCAATCCAAGAGATGCAAGGATAAATATTCGGATACTGCCCCAATTTGTCTCGGAGGAAACTGTCGTATTCTTCGTAATAAGCAACATTATCCGAGTACGTAAATTCTAGCATCTCATTAAATACACGATCAGCGGAAACAGCATTGCCAATCACAACACCTGAGTTCACCATTTGCATGATTTCATTTCCAACCCTATTCAGAGAAATCTGCAAGTTATCCATCTCTCTACGTTCTGTATTTTTGCTATCCTGTAAGAAAAACAAGCTGTTTATACACAATATTGGCAGCAACACACACATCAAGTAAATGATCAGAAACTTGAACTTCAGGGGAATATCATTAACAATACGCAACATTTTCCATTTCCGGCTCATATTTGCTCTCCTTGTCAGTCATAGGTTAACCCTTCTTGTAGGCGGAGGGTAACATGCCAGTAAGTGCCTTGAACTTGGTTACGAACTGTTCGGAATCCGAGTAACCGACACGATCAGCGACATCGGATATTTTCAGTTCTTCTCGGCGAAGTAATTTTTTGGCCTCGTCGATTCGTACGACATGTAAATATTCATTGAAGGTGAGGCCAACTTGCTTCTTAAACCTCTGGCCAAAATACGCAGCATTCAGCCTAAAATGCTCTGCAACAACCTGCAGTTGCAGCTTTTCMCTGTAGTGCGATTTAATATATTCTCCTGCTGCGGATACGACCTCATCTTGCCCTACGCCTTTGTTCTGACCAATCCACTCTACTGCTTGCAGAATTTCTTGTGTTACTTGGCGCTCCAAGAGGCCAATATCCATTGGAACAGTGGGAACAAACCAATTTGAAGCCCAATTAGGATCACCGCCAAATTGGGTAATTGACTTAAGAATTTCAAGCTTAATGTTGTCTAAATAAGCACTTACCCAAGATTCAGATACGGACTGCCTCGAAAAAGCGATGAATAACTGGTGTACTTGGGCTCGCACTGTTTCTGGACACCCACTCCCTACAGCATCTAGGATAGATTCCGTCATACCAAATGCAGGAAGCGTCTCCGCTGACCACTCTCCTTGATAGATGTACATTCCTTCCGCTCCAGAAGGGAACTTGCACATTTCGGCTATAAGCCCCTCACGAAATGCTTCTTTTAACGCATGCGGTCCCTTATGTTCACTGCTAATAGAAAAGGAGATCGCTGTGCCCCAGTCATGTCTGACACTTGTCATGATCTCTGTCATCATCTCAGTAGAAAGTTCGCGTTCCTCGGGTCCTGTGACCAGCAAGAATCCATGGCGTTCTTTCCCTACGCCAAATGGAATCATCCTCACTTGCGTAAGCTTCATCTTATCTGCAATAATCTGCTTCAGGTCCGCCTGAATTTGAGCTTGAATGTTAGGTTCAAGTAAAACGCAGCGGAAGCTAGAATGTTCATGAAGATCCAACAAAGCGCTCGCCTGCTCGATCCATTTCTGCCTGTTTTCACCCTGTACCAACTTTGAAATCGTTTCCAATCGCAAGCAATCTAAAGCAGCGCTTTCGAACTGGCTAGCAGCTATACGTTCTAGAATCGTAACTGCGACCGCTTCCACTGCAGCTACGAGCTCCGCTTCAATTAAGGGTTTCATCAAATAATTGGCGACACCATGCCGCATCGCTGTTTTGGCATATTCGAAATCCGCGTACCCACTCAAAATGATAAATTTCATTTCAGGATGGAGGCTGGACGCTTGTTCAATCAATTCCAAGCCATCTATAACAGGCATTCGAACATCCGTCAGCACCAAATGAGGCAGTGCCGACGCCATCAAAGCTAATGCGTCTTCCCCATCTGAAGCTTCCCCGCACACTATAAAGCCTAGTTTATTCCAATCAATCATCGTCCGCAGTCCCTCTAGCATGTAAGGCTCGTCATCGGCAAACATAACCCTTAACATGGGAATCACCTCACTTCAGAAAGTCGATATGAACTATTATAAAGGATAAGATGAGATTGTATAAAGCAAAAACCGCCCCAGCACCGAGCTGAAACGGGACATGATTATGATCATCACTTGCTAAGTCTTATTCTTTGACACTTCCAAGGTTCATACCGACGATAAAATACCTTTGCAGGAAAGGATACACGAATAGAATCGGAACCGCCGCCACAATCGTGATCGCCGCACGTATGGAAGAAGGCGTAACCATGGCCTTCGTTTGATTTGCGTTTKCCCMAGCCATCAGACCGGGATCGTTGTTGCTGCTCATCGTTGATCCAAGCAGCTTCATCATTTCGTACTGAAGTGTACTCAGCTTCAAATCAGACGAAGCATACAGAAACGTATCGAACCAGGAATTCCAAGAGCCAACTGCAATAAACAAGGCGATGGTCGCTAGGACAGGCGTACACAGCGGGAATATGATGCGTATAAATATGGTGAAATCACCGGCTCCGTCCATTTTCGCAGACTCAACCAAGCCTGAAGGAAGCGTTCGAATATACGTCCGAATGACAATGAGATTAAACGCATTCACCATTCCTGGGAGCACATACACCCAGAAGTTATTCAGAAGCCCCAGGCTTTTGATCAGAAAGTAGTTAGGAATAAGTCCTGCATTAAAATACATCGTCAACACAAAAATTAAACCGATGATTTTACGAAAAAGATAGTGGGGCTGTGCTAGTGTATACGCTAACATGGTGGTAAGGAATACACCTATCACCGTCGTTGTAATCGTACGAGCGACTGAAATCCACGCCGCATGGTAAATCGTACCCGAAAGGAAAATCGCCTTATAATTTTGCAATGACCATGAACGAGGCCATATATAGATGCCTCCCCGAAGCGCATCATTGCCCTCATTGAATGAAATAGTTAGTGTATGAAGGAACGGATATAATGTTACTATAGCAAGAACGAGCATGAAGATGCCGTTAATCGTATGGAACAGAATCGGCTCCATCCGAATTCTGCGCGCAGTCGTTGTCCCCATCGTCATTTCTCCTTTATATCAACCGCTCTTCACCAAGACGCTTGGCGGTAGAATTTGCAATTAGAATAAGGATTATGCTTACAACTGTTTTGAAAATACCTGCCGCAGTGGCCAGCGAATAGTTGCCTTGAGCAATCCCGTACTTTAGAACGAAAATATCAATCGTTTGCGACCAGTCGACGATCAATCCATTGCCGAGCAGGTACTGGATTTCAAAGCCTGCATCCAGAATATGTCCGATGTTCATGATTAATAGAATGATAAAAGTCGACTTGATCCCAGGCAATGTGACGTACAGGATCTTCTGGTAACGGTTTGCACCGTCGATCCCAGCAGACTCATACAGCGACGGATCAATCGAGGTGATAGCTGCAAGGTAAATGATGGTATTCCATCCCACCTCTTTCCACACATTAGACAAGCCCACAATCCCCCAAAAATATTTACCCTGACTAAGCCACATCACAGGTTCATTAATGAGGTGCAGCCTCATCAACAACTGATTAATGATACCATCGTCGACGGATAGCGAAGTCGCTACAATACCCGCAGCAATGATCCATGACAGAAAATGGGGCAGATAAGAAATCGTTTGGATGGACCGTTTCCAGAAACGAGCTTTAATTTCATTCAGCAATAGTGCTAAAAGTATGGCTGTTGCAAAGCCAAGAACCAAATTGATCATACTCATGGCAAGCGTGTTGCGAAGCACTGTCATGAACGTATCATCTTGAAACAGAAATTTAAAGTGCTTCAACCCCACCCACTGTTGTTTGGAAAATTTCAAAGCCGGACGATAATTCTGGAACGCCATTAACCAGCCCCAAATCGGTACATAATTGAAAATAAGAATATAAATCACGATGGGAAACGACATCAGAATTAACTGCTTCTGGTTTTTGATCGTCTTCCAACTTAAACCGACGCCGATTTCCGGATCAATTTTTTGCTTTTTCTTTGGTCTTTTGGACAGTATGGTCTCGGCCATCGACATTCCCTCCTAGGAAGTAAAGCGGAGAAGACCCTTAGTCTCCCCCCACACTACTGCATGTTCTATTCTCTTATTTGCTGCTCCAATTCTTAATACGCCAGTTAATTTGTTCATTGATACGATCTTCGATGGCTTTGAAATTGCTTTTGGAAATCTGATCCACATATTCCTTCCATACACCTTCAAATTCATCCGGTTTGACCATAATAGCTTTCGGCAAATATTTGACGGCAAGGTCTTCCATCTTCTGATTGGCCACTTTGGCTGGTGAACCATCCACCAGATCAATACTCCACGCTGGGTAGTATATGGGATTTTCTACAGGTGATTTGAAGAACTCTGCCCATGTCTTATGGGTGTATGCCTTCAGCACTTCCTGATCCTGCGGCTTCAAACTGTCGAAGAATTCCTGTGGCTGTGATCCCGCATCAGTTGCATTTCCGTCACTATACGAACCTTGCATCTTAGGAAGGCCACCCAAGAACGCATCCGCTTTATTCGCTAGCTTCCATGTATTATCGTCTGCTTTCGCGCGCTGTTCAGGCGTACGGTAGAACTTACCGTCCTTCACCTCATAATCCTCGCCTTGAATACCCCATTGGAGTGTCTTCTGCCAATCTTCGGTCATTAGCGCATCAAGGAATTTGATGATTTGAACCGGATCCTTGGCTTTCGTCGAAATCCCGAATCCGCGATTGATGTTCACAACTGGACGGTCACGGTAGTGCTCTGTGGCGCCTGGATACAAGAGCGGGAACCCGACATATGTGCTGCCGAATTTACCTTGTGATTTCAAAGAAAGTTCTCCATCGTTAAAGTTCCATTGCTGGTCGAACATCCCAATAACGCGGCCACTGGCAATTTTAGCTAAGTACTGATCGTAGTTCTGTACCAGTGCTTCCCTGTCCATCAAGCCTTGCGCATTGATCTCATTCAACTTCTTGTAATAGGTCTTGGCAATATCCTTGTCCGCAAAAATTTGCGCTTTCCCGTTATCGACGATAACACCACCGTCATTTGGATAACCAGCTAAATGCTCTGGCGGATTAAGCAACGGGAATTTTCTCCAGTCGAAGCTCAACGTCTCGAACCCGATCATATCTGGATGTTTCGCTTTGTATTTCGCTATGATATCGAAATAATCGTCCAACGTTTTAGGAGTTGGATAACCCATTTCCTTCAGGACATCCTTTTGCAAGTAAAAGCCTGGTCCTCCATAGGCAGTATCGTTAACTTGACCACTGTACACACCGTAAGCCGGCAGAGCATAAAGGTGACCGCTTGCAGGATCCTTGATCTGATTCCACACGGAGGCATAGTGCTTCTTCAAATTCGGTGCGTACTTGTCAATCAGGTCCTCGAGGGGAATAAAAGCACCGGCTGCAATTAGTTTATCATCCCCGGACATAATATCCGCATAATCACCGCCGGCAATCATAACGCCCATCTTCTGCTGCAGGTCACCGACAAGAAACTCCATTTTTAGGCTAACGCCAGTTTTATCTTTAATCATCTTGTAGATCTTGTTGTCAGGAGTCGGCTGTTGACCAGGGCCGCCAATGAACACTGACAATGTAACCGGTTTGATCGCGTCGTTTTTCGTTGCTGCAGGACTTGTCTGACTACCGCTAGGCGAAGAGGTGCTGCTTGCCGTATCCTTCGAGTCGGTGCATCCTGTCAACGTTAATCCTAGAGCCAGAACAGGTACCAAAGTTGCTAAAACAGGACGTTTTATTTTCTTAACCATTTTTCTAATCCTCCCTTATTGTCTCCATAAAGATGAATGTTTGTATAGGTCAATCATTTATTTGCTTACACTATTTATTATACGGATCAAGAATGCGCTTACAATTCACAGATTAAAGATATTCCCCCTATGAATTACAGCTGTTAATACTATACAAAGTCAAGAACACGTGACAATCGGAAAAATTCTGAAGAATGTCTGATAAACGTTCGTCCCATCTATACAAGCAGCTTCCTCCAATTCCTTGGGAAGTGAACGGAGAAAGGCAAATATCTTGACAATAATAAAGCGCTCCAGCGGGAAGTAAATCTCCCATCGGAACGCTTCGTTATGCACAAATCGAGTCAGCACTATATCTGATCGGCGGCGACTACAAGAAGATTTTCTCCTATACTCGCATAGGCAGTAAAAGAGAGTTCGTTTTCCGAAGCGAGCTGGTTTTCACTAATCAACTTTTCCTTCAACTTAGCTAGGAGCCCTTTCGCGTTAATATTATCAACTCTGACTGATACCGTATATTGATGTTTATTTTTTATTTTATCCATGTCCATCATGTAAATTCCTCCCGCAATGAAGTAAGCACCCTAAGTTCAATATTAATCGCCATGGTCGAAACGCATCTGTGCCCTACCCCTTGCTCGAAAGCAATGATTAATGGATAAGGCACAACATGCGCAATATTAGGTTATGTGATGGTTATAGTAAATCAGACTTACGTAGCAACTGTTGTACCATCTTAGCAACCTCAGCTCTTGTAATATTTGCTTTCGGTGCAAGAGTAGCTTCGTCTCTTCCACTTACAATACCCGCTTGGATGCTATTAGCAATGCCACTCATTGCCCAAGGTGCACTTTCTGTTGCATCTGTGTAAGTACGTAATACATCAGCGGCATTGTGGTTTGTGAGTTTCGCTTTCAAACCGGTCATCTCCATCGCTTTAGCAATAATAGCCATGGCCTGCTCTCTAGTAATCCTGTCTCCAGGACGGAAAGTACCATCCTCGAAACCGTCAATAAGATGGCTGGATTGAGCCGTCATTATTGCACTACTGTACCAATCCGCAGCCTTAACATCGGAGAAGTTCGATGTTCTATTCTCCAACTTTAAGCCCAATCCTCGAACGATAATGGCAGTAAACTCGGCACGAGTAATATCTGCGTCGGGATTAAATAGGTCATTGCCAATCCCACCAATGATCATTCTTGATCCTAAATTGTTCACAGCATCTTTTGCCCAGTGCGTCGAGACATCAGAGAATGATACTGGATGCCAAATCAGAGAGTACGTACTGTTCGTTAAACTGCTAACCTCTGCATAATACTTGCCGTCTACGTTTACAAGTTTAGTTGGTACATGACGAACTGTTCCATCTGGCTCTATAACAACCGCCGTAGTAATCTTATTCCGATCTACGCCATCCGGAATGGCAATCGTACGTTTTACATAGGCGTTGAAGTTAGATAATAGGATGATCTTTTCGCCGTACTTCGCTTCAACTGTAAATTCAATCGGTGGAACGACAAGTGTAAACTTATCTTTGTCTGCTGCATTCTCCACGACTTTTACCATATTAGGGGATGGCTTTGCGATCTGAATTTGAATCGTAATGTCTTGCAAGGCCACTGATCCTCCGACTTGATCTGAGATCGCGCGAAGATCAATTTGTTGTGCAGGCAGCGTATACGTTGCTCGATCCGTTTTAATCTCTACTATAGCTTTGTTTTCTTGTAAGTTTTTGACCATCTGACCGTTCAATTGACCAATTACAACATCGGAATCGCCAGTAACTGGCACAGTAATGTTAGCTTTTTCCCCAACCACCGCGAGCAATTGATCAAGCTTCTTCTGGTCAAATGCAATGGTCGTGACTGTCTGGCCATTCACTTTAGTTGTTTCTGTGCTTCCAGCACTTTCTGCTTTTCCGTTAACCAGAATGTCAGCGTCTTGACCGCTTGTCACCGGTGTTGTTGGTGTTGTTGGTGTTGAAGGAGTGCCACTGTCACCACTGTCACCACTGTCACTATTGTTATCCAGTGGAATTACCGTTATCGTCTTTTGAGCTGTCTTCTCTGTGCCACCGGCATGGACTGTTAATTGAAGCACCCCTGTTCCGACATTCGTTCCTTTAATGGTTACCGAATTCTTCCCGCTGTCTCCAATGATGCTAATACCGCCACTTGATTCCCATAGATACGTTGCATCCGTTACGCTTGATGGATTGATTAACGAGTTGAAAGTTAAGAGATCGTTCACGTTAACCGATTGAGCTCCGTTAGTAATTGTAACTGATTCTAGTGTATCGCCATTTGGATCTGGATCAACACTTGCTGGCGTCACTGTAATCGTCGTATCGGACGTTTTCTCCGTGCCACCGCCAATTACTGTTAATTTAAGTGTTCCTGTCCCGGAATTGGTTCCTTTGATGGTGACCGCATCATTGCTGTTGCTGCCTACAATGCTAATTCCACCACTTGTTTCCCATAGATACGTTGCATCCGTTACGCTAGACGGATTGATTACAGCGTTAAAGGTCAATTGCTCATTTACTTTAACAGTTTGCGATCCGTTTATAATCTGGACTGATTCTAATGGAATGACATCTGGCCCCGTCGGTTTCGTATTGAATTTCCAATAATCCATCGCGAATAAGTTATTGCCTGTGCCACTAAACATGAAGAAAACATTGTGAATCCCTTTCACATTCTCCACATTCGTTTTCAACAACTGCCATACTTGATTGCCACCTGTAGGCGCTATGTCCAGCGTACCAATTACATCACCAATCGGGCTGTCCAGACGTATTTCTACTTTACCGCCTACTGTCGATGCGATGTTTGCTTCAAACGAAGCAGCTCCTGTATCACCAAAGTCAGCATTAGATACTGCCAGCCAGTCTCCGTTATTAATATCCGTAACATCGAGGTTAAGGCTTGCTAGCKGGTTGCCTGGTGCTGTGCTCACCTCAGTAAGAATACCTGCGTTCCAAGCAATTGTTTCAGCTTCAACTCTCGTATAAGGATCAAGATTCGCTATCTGGGATACACCTTTCATATCCCCCTTAATATCTTTAATTAATCCATTATCATAATACTCAACCTTATTAATATGAGGAGAACGATAACCTTTGCCATCCCCTACGACAGCCTTACTGACCGTTTGAGCATGGTAGACCACATACCACTGATCATTAAATTCGAAAATCGCATGATGGTTATTACCGCCAACGCCAAAGAATACAGACGGATTTTTCAGGATCGGTGAAACGTAAGTAAACGGACCCATAGGACTATCACTTACCATGTAAGCAATTTCTCCAGGGGCAGGTGTTCCATCCGGGTGTGTTCCTGAGAAATTAGAGCAATAAGAGTAATAATATTTACCATTGTATTTATGAATACCTGAATCCTCAAACATATAAGGGGCATCAATTGTAACAGCTGACCCTGCCATATGAATCATATCATCAGCTAACTTCACTACTCTAGCCGTTTTCGGATGTGCAATTTGCTCTGGGGTTGGATTCGGATCTCCTGGTATACCCCCACCAAAATAGAGATAACCAGTTCCATCATCATCAACCAATACGGCTGGGTCAAATAGCCATGCTACACCAGGAACTCCAGGGCTGCTACTAGTGATCAAAGCTTGGCCCAGTGGATCAGTCCACGGACCAATGGGACTATCCGCAGTGAGTACACCAATTCCACTAGCACCATTTGCGAAATAAAGGAAGAATTTATCTACACCATTAATTTTCTTATGTGCTGCTGCTGGCGCCCAAGATAGATCTGCCCATTTGGCAACACCCGCGCCATTATTCGCATTATTCTTTCCAGCTACAGGGATTGCACCATTATCTGTCCAATTGACCATATCCGCTGAGGATATCACAAATATTCTATTCAAATTGCTAAATGAATTATCTTTGATATTTCCATTTGAATCATACTCATAATCGTCACTTGACATATAGATGTACACTCTGCCGTCATAAACCATCGCAAACGGATCTGCTCCTAATTTATGACTCATAAGCGGGTTCGCATAGCCTGGAATCTTGGCATATGCATGTGTAGGCAGTAGCTTTAATCCAATGTTTGATACGGAGTTGTTAACATTGTATTGAACATTTCCACCATCAACCCTGATGTAGTCTGTCTTAATTTGTACGGTTTGATCAGCAGGGACAAAGCCATTAACCTTTAACTTAATCGTTGCGAACACATTAGAAGATTGATTATTTGCAAAGTTTACGTTATTTCCAGTTACATGTAAAAGCAATTGATTGTTGGCAAACGTATAGGAAGTATTTCCAACAATATTAGCCGTATTAAAGTCTACACCCGTTACAATGAGTTCCTTCGGTATTTGAAAAGAAGCTGAGATTGCTGAATAATTCCCATTCGGTAATGCATTCATTTGGACTGGAACTTGCAGCTCGATGTTCTGAACTCCGATCACATTCGGAACATTGGTTAGATTTGCCTGAAGTACTGTTGCGGGCGAATTCGTTCCTGTCAATTTATTATCTATTCTAAAATAGTCAAAATCAACAATACCGCCTGTTGTTTTCGTTGCATAATTGAATAATGCGAATCGATATCCCATAAAATGAGGCAATGTATAATGCATTTGCAGCGTATTCCCTATTGCTGTCCATGTAATGCCGTCAAGGCTGTAATAGAAATAAGCCTTATCTGTCTGATTTTTATAGTCAAAATCAATTTTAAAATATACGTTATCCTGAGTGACAGGAATACTAGCTTTTTCAACTGGAGTTCCAGAACTGCCATCCACCATAACAATGGACTTCGAAGTCCCGGACATTTTCACCCCAACGAATCCATATTCTTTTTGGAATGCAGCGAGTCCTGCATAATCGCCATCTTTCATCTTGCTGATATCCATGGCCATATTTCCTGAGCTTTCTGGACCAAATGTTCTCTGTGTCAGTGTATTTCTGGCATCAAGAATACTTGTACTCTTTCTTCCAGTAGTAAGTCTTAGATAGCCAGAACGCTCCGTAAGGGACCAGTGGTTATTATCGGGATTATGATTCCATTGCCACACTAATCCAAGATTAGATCCATTGTAATCGTATTCCCCGTTCTTCACTTTATCCAAACCTCCAGCGGGCGTAGCGTCGATTAAGGAAATATCATCGACATAGAAATCCATTAGATCATTCGTCGGATCTTGCGCTGCTGTCCAGGAAGTTTCAATAAATATACGCGGTTGATTAAAAACAGCATTGTCAGGAACTGTATAGGTGCCTTCAATTGTGCCCCACACACCTTTGGTCATGACGCCTGATCCAAGAATCTTGATCGTCGTCCAATCTCCATCTTGGATATCGAAATTAAATGCTCTCGTAGCAGGACCTGAGTTATATTTCACTTTGGCGGAAAATTTATATTTACTGCCAGCTGTTACTTTTCYGGTTACAGACTGTTGCACGCCAGCTCCAGTTGCTGTCCGTCCACTAATGAATAAACTATTGGTTCCGCTAAAACGTTCATTCGTTGATACCACAACCGTTGCAGTATCATGTTTCTCCCAAGGAGTTAGGCCCTTTTCCATTTTACCATTTGTTAAAAGATTCCCATCAGGTGTAACATCCACGAAAGAAATATCATCGACGTAGAAATTCATTAGATCATTCGTGGGATCTTGGGCTGCTGTCCAAATTGTCTCAATAAATATACGTGGTAGAGTGAAGGTTGCATCCGCCGGAACCGTATAGGTGCCTTCAATTGTGCCCCATTCACCTTTGGTCATGACGCCTGATCCAAGAATCTTAATCGTCGTCCAATCTCCATCTTGGATATCGAAATTGAATTGCTTCGTAGCTGGTCCAGAGTTATATTTCACTTTCGCGGAAAATTTATAAGTAGCCCCCGCTTTTATTTTTCCAGTAACAAATTGTTGCACACCAGCACCAGTAGCTCCCCTGCCGCTAATATATAAACTATTGGTTCCGCTAAAATGCTCATCCGTTGATACCACAACCGTTGCAGTATCATGTTTCTCCCATGGCGTTAACCCGTTCTCCATCCCACCGTTCACAAAAAGTTCTGTTCCTTCATTTATAGGTAGTGGTGTCACAGGTGTTGGCACTGTAGGTGCTGTAGTTGAAGTTGTATTAATAACGGTATGCGATGCCCCCACTTTTTGGGAGCTTTGATAGAATTCATCAGAAGCGACCAAATTGTTCTTAGATGCTACACCACTAACGGGAATAGCCATACTTTGTGGAACCGTACCGTTAATGCCGAATACTGGCCAACCATCACTCCATGTAACTGGCACTAGGTAAGGTATACGTCCGACTGAGCCACGGTCTCCAAATAACATGGCATACCATTTGCCATCAACGGTATCAATGATACCGCCTTGTGCAATACCAGCATTGTTTAAGGCAACCTTACCTTCATATACACCATCAATTTTGTCTGCTCGATGCATGATTTCAACACGACCAGAATTCTTAGGCCATGTTATATTGAATACGTAATATGTACCGTTAATTTTTTGGATATGTGTGCCTTCAGCTTGAAGATTGACATTCTCCGCTGTACTTGCAACTAGGCTCGCATTAGGAATAATGACTTTATTAAGGCCGCTTGCTTTGATTGCGGTAGCATCTGGAGTCAGTTCAATTGCTTTAATATCACCGCCGCCATAAACCATATAGACACGTCCATCATCATCAAACAGCAATGACATATCATGATAAACCCCATCAAGCTCTGAATGGGTCCATGGACCCTTTTMTATATCTGTTGTTTGATAGATATAGGTTTTGCCAGTATCATAGGAAGCAAATGCCACATAATATTTGCCATTATGGTATCTTAAGCTGCTTGCCCATGAACCTTTCCCATAATTGTCTTTTCCATTTCTAAGTGCTTGTTCATCATTATCAGCAAGCATATCGTAAACATAATTGACGATTTCCCAGTTTTTGAGATCATATGATTTCATAATAGGAACACCAGGGTTCATATGCATGGTTGTGCTACTCATATAATAAGCATCACCTACTCTGATGACATCGAGATCGGGAACGTCAGCCCATATAAATGGGTTCTCTAAGGTGTCTTCATTGGATTGTGCATATATCGAAGCACTTGGTACAATACTTAGCAATAATGTAAGCGCTAATAAAAATACCCCTAGCTTCTTACTCATAAGCACAAGATTCCTCTCATGTTTCTTTTTCATTTCTATTTATTACACTCCTTCTTAGTAATTTGTATGTAACAAATTACTATGCTGTGATAATTACTGTTTACAGTTTAACTTAAACGTAATCATTTCAGAATGTAATTTCTTATTCGAAAAGTGAAGATTTCTATGAATTGACTTCGTAGATTCTAAGAAAAACCAACAAATACAAGTATGCCCTATCCATATGAAGCTTTCTATCTGGATAGGGCATAACTAGCATTCAGTTTTTATTGGAGTATTTGGGATGCAACAACCGCAAGATCACTAATATCAATCTTATTATCGTTGTTCATATCAGCAATCTTGGCTGTCGCCCAGTCTGTGCTATTGGAATTCTTACCGTAATGGTAAGCTACCATCGCAAGATCACCTACATTGATGCTTCCATCCTTGTTGATCTTGTTGAT